>DAOWEW010000076.1 GCA_030638305.1 Desulfobacteraceae bacterium | reverse complement strand
TTTGTCCCCAAAACATTGAGTTCCGAGATGGTGGTCCACGGGTTACCATTCACCTCATTTAAGGCGACCAGGCGTATAAACTGACCCGTCGCCGGGGAGAATGTAACCTCTTGCTCAATCATGTTGTTGGGAAAAATACCGTATGCTACCGGACTGCCCCAATTGGTACCATCCGAACTGATATAAAACTCATATTGCGCAATCCGTCCGTTTTCATTTCCGTCCTGTCTCGGTAAATAACGGAATCCATCAATATTGTATGTGTCGTTAAGATTTATCTGGACTTCGTGAGGAGGCAGCGGATCCCGTAAATACCATTCTGTATGCCAATGTGTGCTCGTCTGTCCATCAAACGCATGTATGGCCCTTAGGTCCTTTGCATTAACCTCTTCACTGTCCACAAAATGCAATGTCCAGTTTTCTCTCGGCAAAACCTCAGCGTGGCTGAGTATAGGTGCTTGAAAAACAAAGCAGATCAAATAAAAGGAAAGGATTAATAATATTCGTTTGTTCATTGTAATATCCTAAATCACTGCTGTACGGTTAACCCGTATTTCGCATTTTGCGAAAAATAACACTATTTTTAGATGGTTATGGATACAGCCTCTACGGTCTCGCCTTAGGAACGTGGATTTCTTCGAGAATGCAGGGCTTTCTGACCTAAAAATGAAAATAACAAAAAAAATCAAACAGCTTCAAAGTGCAAAATCAGGGTTAGGAACGTGGACGAAATAACTTCCGCAACTATGCATCACAGCATCAGGCCATATTTGCCCGATCTGAAATCACAAAAATCTTGAAATAGCTCGCTATTCCTTCAACTTTTGTGATTTTAGATCGAACAAACCTGACCTAAATCTGTGCGCCTACTTGCGGAAGTTATTTCGTCCACGTTCCTTAAGATTTTCAAAGCATCAATTAACCTGTAGATATCATCTATGATGTATTGACTAAAATGAAAGGAATTAATTTAAATTTGCCCTAATCGTGGATTTATGGTTCCTTCGCAGTAGAAAACAGCAGGTCTATTCTTTAAGTTGTGTTGTAGGATTAAATGATTAAAAGAATCTTAATATTTGGATATTACCATGGATACCTCCAAGAATATCCAACTTCCCGCATGGTATGCCTCGCAACTCGCCAGACATTTATCTTGTCAAAAAGGCTGAGTTCATCCTGCCAACCTCCCGAAGTTCCCCTACGGATGAACCCCTCAGGCTCTTCCACATGTTGCTTGTCAGAATTTACTGCGGCAAGCCCTCCTAACGGTATTTGTGTTCCTCCTGTTTTGTGTGCATTTCTTAAATCATTTTCCCGGATTGATTTTTCTAATACTTCTTTTGAATGATGTAAATTTAGAAACTTACAAATCGCGGAAATTGATTTAAGAGGGTCTTTAACAAGTTCCTCGTATTTCAATTCGTAATAATGAGTTGAAGGTATGTGTTTAATAGATGTTCTGAATGTTTTGACATGTTTTCTCCACAATATGGCACAATCTCTTGCATTACCCGGTGCCCATTCACTTCCCCAAGATCTATTGGCAGCGAGAAGTGATGAAACGACATCCCTTGGATCTCGCAACATGTGAATAAATCGTGCTTCTGGCAAAAGATCTTTTATCATCTCGACATGAAAGGCATTCTGAGGTGTTTTATCAATAAATATTTCATCATCTTTAAGATCCTTTGTAATCAATTTCAGCAATTGAAATAAAAAATACCGTAAAAGATCTTTAAATTCTGATTCGTCAATATAACAAGGTAGCCCCACACCCCCTCTTGTATCTACTTCCATAAATTTTACTAAATCCTGCCAGCTTTTTACTAATGGCCGTATAAAAAAACCAAATATATGGGTTTCTTGCCCTGTCTTTACACCTGGAAGTGAAGCTAATAACCTTTGAAGATATGTTGTTCCACTTCGTGGGCAACCAACTACAAATATCATATCGTGCCCATCCGTATTATAATCCATTTCCATTGTTCTTTTCAATTTTCCATTCCGCTTGGGTTAAAAAGTAACCTTGACTTATATATGGAAGATGTCCGGTACCATATACATCACTTCTCGCTACTTCAATACAAGAAACTCTTTCAAGAAAATCAACTTGCCGACCCTGTGATGAAAATCCTAATGAAAGATAATACTGCCCGGGTGCTAAAGAGAAATCACTAATTTTACATTCAAGGCTGTAAGGCACATTTCCACTGAAATCTATTTCGCCTCTAACCCATCGTGTGTTGGCACCATAAATGCATGTACCATTTAATACATTAAAGTGAATTCCTATAGTGCAATTTCGCATAGGTGAAGGCAGCAATATTGTGACCTTGATTCTAAGAGTCGTTAAAGGATTAACCATATGGTGTTCCAATAATGGTTTGCCATTAATGGCAGCTCTTCTAATAACAGGTTTATGATCCGGGTTTCTCTGAAATTTTGACAAATCCCCATTGGGGCCGATATTCTTTGAAACATCAAAATTCATATACCGCGATATAACATCTTCAGTACTTCCGGAGCAGACAACGGAACCCTCAGAAATCATAATTGCCCTGGTACATAGTTGTTGTACAGCTCCCATACTATGGCTTACAAATAATATTGTTCTATCACCTTCACGAGTTATGCTCTCCATCTTCCCTAAACACTTTTTCTGGAAATTTATATCACCTACAGCCAATACCTCGTCAATTATTAATATTTCCGAATCAAGGTTTGACGCTACTGCAAAGGCGAGACGAACGACCATTCCAGTTGAATATCTTTTGACAGGAGTATCAATAAATTTTTCAACCCCTGAAAATTCAACGATTTCATCAAACTTGTGTGCTATTTCTTTTTTATTTAATCCAAGGATGGCTCCATTGAGATAAACATTTTCACGTCCTGTTAGCTCTGGGTGAAATCCTGTACCAACTTCTAACAGGCTTGAAACACTCCCATTAATTTTTATGTATCCGGTAGTAGGTGTCGTTATTTTTGAAAGAATTTTAAGAAGTGTTGATTTGCCAGCTCCGTTTCCGCCAACAATTCCTATTCTTTCACCTTTTTTAACTTCAAAAGAAACATCTTTTAAAGCCCATATTATGTCGGAACTTATTGAGTCATGACCAGAGCAGGGCTTGCTCTTTTGACCACTATCATCAAATTTATACAGTGAACGATATTGACGGTAATTATCCAGAGGTTTTTTGAAAATATTTAAAACAGTAATAGCGAGGTTATCATTTATTTTTTCTTTAACACCGATCCTGTAACGTTTGCTTATATTTTCTGCTTTAATAACAATTTTGCGTCTGTCCATAAGAATCCTGCTCTATAGTTGTTTCAAATTACATCTACAAAAAATCGTTCCATGCGCTTGAAATATATAGCACCACCTAAAAATAGAATAAGAGTTGTGATAGTGCCGGGCCAAATGAACTGCCATGGAATGGGCGTGCCCAATAAACATGCACGGAACCCTTCAATAATTCCTACTATAGGATTTAAGGAATAGATAAAACGATGTGATTCTGACAGGGAAGATGCTGAATATACTATTGGTGCAGAATACATCAACATTCGGATAGCAAATGTCATAGCAAGCCTAACATCTCTGAAACGGATGGCAAGAGCTGATAACCACATGCCAACACCTGCTGAAACGGACATCATTAATAAAAGAAAAAGAGGAAAAAATAGCAGATTCCATGTCGGAAGAACTTTAAAATAAAAGAAAAGAAAAACCAGTATAAGAATTGATATGAAGAAATCAATGAGCTTTGCCAATATGGGTGTTAATGGAAAAATAAGCCGGGGAAAATAAATTTTCCCCAGAAGATTTTTGCCTGTGACAAGACTTTGGCTGGATGCTGTCATGGATTGTGACATATAATTCCATGGAATGATTGCGACACTAGAAAAAATAATATATGGGATACCTTCCGTTTGTAATTGGGCTATTCTTCCAAATATAACTGAAAAAATAACAATCTGTATTAGTGGACTCAAAATTGCCCATGAGATGCCAAGAATTGTTTGGGCATAAAGCACTTTAATATCACGCCAGATGAGAAAGAAAAATAAGTTTTTGTAATGTTTCAACTCTTTAAGATCAAAGTCAAACCATCCGGAACTTGGTTTGATAATTGTCAAAGTAGAGGGCTGTGAATTAAACCTATTAAATTTTTCGACAGCATATCTTATATATTGCTTCATAATTTCGTTTACTCTTTCATTTGACGCATACCTTCGGCGATTTCGGCTGGACTGGCCCGTATTTACTCTTCACGTCGTTGGTGCCAAGCATGACAACAACGTAGTCGAGTGGAGCATGGACGGTTAGCTGATACGTTTCAGGGTACCTCTATCGGTGGAAGGGTGCGTCAATGTCGAACCACGTCCGTGATATTTTTTGCTGGAGGCTTTTGGTCCTAAACGCCGCAGTTAGTCTTTTAAAACATCGGAAGACCATAATTCAGTTAAGAGAATGTAGCGATTCATGAGTCCGAGAGGCTGGCAAAGTAAGTATCCTGTTCGGCCCGCAGCTTATCGCAGAGGCGACCTGGAGGCAATTCCACGTCTGCGCAAGTAATGGCCTGGTCTGTGGAAATGTTGCGTATGAGGCGACACCCTTCAGATAGGCCCATTGGCAACAGGCCCTCGGCGTTGAAGACGTCGGAGTTTTCTATCATACCATAGCAGGTAAAACCACCTATACCATCTATCACTTCGCCTGCCTTAAGATCACGTTTAGCGACGGTTATCACATCGCACACTGGACTACCAAGAGGCGCGATTGCGGCATCTTCAAAAAGCACCGCACGGGCTGCGGTCAGAGGCACTTCTAAATGGGGTAGATGGTAGGGAACATAAAAAACGTAAAATGGTCCCTCACCCATCTTTAAGTATTTCATGTACCCTTGTCTGACAGGGTGTTCATTGTATCCCAGAACAAAGACCCCAGGCCCTGGCTCAGCGCCGAGTATGTAATCGACCAAGCCCCCGTTGAGCAACTGATCTATTGGAAATAATTTAACTGCCTCACTAACGTGGGCACACCGGGGACCGTACATGCCGCGCTTACCTACCTTGAAGCCGGTCGCGTTGGCCATGACTGCGTTTTCCATGGAGATCTTTGTTCCATCGGCAAACGAAGTAGCCATCTGGGGTGTAATATTGTGTTGCTCTGCAAATCCCTTTTGCGTTTCGGGAGTCCGGTAATAATCCTGTAGACCTTTAATGTTCCCGGCTAGGACTGGTTGATAACCGATGGTTTTCACAAAACGGAACAAATTCATCATAACACCTGGCTGGTCACCGTCGGCATTGGTGATGACAACCCCCGCGCGGTCTGCATATACTTTAAGTATTGGTCCTACAGTAGCGTCCAGCTCAGCATTCATGAGAACAACATGTTTTCCGTGCTCTATGGCCGACATGACAATGTGAGCGCTAAACTCAACGTGACCCGTTGCTTCAATTATAGCATCAATACCATCTGCTGCGCATAGTATCATAGCATCATTAGTGACAGCGTAATGGCCACCTGCAACGGAATTCTCTAATTGAGCGACTGTTTCTACTTTTGTGATCGAATCGACTCCCGCCTCTCGGTAAGCTCGCTCCGCTCCAGAGAGTGTGCGATTCGAAATTGCCACTACCCTCATTCCCCTAATGTATTGCTTGATTTGGAGTGCAATGCCGCGCCCCATATAACCCGCTCCAATCAGGCCAACCCGTATGGGGTTGCCTGCTTGTTCTCGCTTTTCCAATGCTGTGTCTACAATAATCATGAGGGATCCTCCATCTGTCGATTTGTGATTTGGACAGCTTTTACCATGTCCTCGGGTGTACCAATATCAAGATAACTACCATTGCTAAAAAGTACCGTATCTATATGAATATCATTGTTCATCGCAGCTTGAATAATGTCGCCTACAAACAATTCTTGCTGTTCCTCAAGATTGTTGCCAATCTTGCTTCTATCGTTTGTTTTTAGGTTGGCCGAAACATATTCATGCATGAAATGGGTAAAATCTGACGTCCAGACAGCAATAATCCATGTGTAGCGCAGATGTGTCTGGGCAGGTTTTATTTGAATTCCGCGAATTCGGCCATCAGCATCCAGATCCACCATGTCCATTTTGTGGGGTTGATGGGCCGGAAAAAGTCCCATCACTATATCTGCATTCGATTGCGCTTGCTTTTCAAGCAATCTCACAAAGGCATCGTCTGGTTGAAAAATGATATCGGGGAATCCAAAAACTACCATCGCATCTTGCACAAAAGGGTAGGCCTGGTCTAAGGTGTAAGGCACACCAAAAGGTAAATCCATCATTAGATAGGCCAAGTGGATATCCATCATTTTGCCATCGGCTAAATAGGCTGGAATATCCCATTTGCCTTCTCGTAATATGACATACGCCTTTGTAACATCTGCCAACCGCATTCTCTCCAGCAAATAATGACATGCCACTTTTGGGCGGACACTACCCTCCCCGTCGATGGAACGAAATCCTACGGGATACAGCTCTTTGCTGCAGGGTAACGGAGCAATTCGGGTTGCTTTCCCGCCCGCCGGCAGCAACCCAATTAGTTTCCGTCCGGAAACGGCCTTTTTCCGTAATGTTCGCGTCAATCCGCGGGGTTGTTTATGCGACGTACTCAACGTACGCCTCCGCACAATCCCTTGATTTTGTTAGCCTTGCTAAAGGATAGTAATTTCTGGTTCGGAAATTCGGTACAGTTCATATTCAAAACAACTTTCTCACGGCAAATAGTCTGGCCAGTTTTTATCCTTTTCAGAAATTACCAAATTATCTTTTTCTGGCCACGTAATGCCAAATGCCGGATCATCCCAACGCACACCCTGTTCCGACTCTGGTGAGTAGAACTGTGACACCTGATAAAACACCTCGGTATTGTCGGTGAGGGTTTGATACCCGTGGGCAAAATTTTCAGGTATGTAGAACATTGTGTGATTGTCTTCAGTCAATTCTACTCCTACCCACTCTTTGTAAGTTGGTGAATTGGGGCGCAAGTCAATAGCTACATCAAATATACCTCCTTTAATGCAACGAACCAGCTTGGCCTCCTCATATGGCGACACCTGGTAATGCATGCCGCGCAGAATGCCCTTTTTTCGGCTAAAAGCGATATTGGCTTGAACCAGGTGTGCGTTCAAGCCGTGTGCTTCAAATTCCTTCTTGCACCACGCACGGGCAAAAAAACCACGCTCGTCTTGCCGCTTTTCAATTTTGACAACAAAGGTTCCTTGTAACTTAGTTTCCTTGAAAATCATATTGATACCTCACAGGCCTATGCCTTCATATCTGGTTACGCTGGCTTTGTCCAACATTCGACGCCCGTCAATAACCACCGGTTGAGAATTCAACTCAACCAATAATTCGGGAAGCTTTCCAAATTCCTCCCAGCGTGTGAGCAACACAATTGCCTGAACATTCTCAACCGTCTGGCGCAGATTATCACTGTAAACAATGTGATGATTACCAAAAAGTCTTTGTGCCTTGCGTTGTGCTACTGGATCGTAAGCATTAATTTCCGCACCTTGAGTAAGCAGTTCCCGGACAACCGGGATTGCGGGGGATTCTCTCATGTCATCCGTGCCTGGTTTAAAGGCAAGGCCTAAGATTGCAATGCGAAGCCCCCTTAAGGAGGAAAATCGTTTTTTCAACAGAGAAATGACCTGGCGGGGCTGCCTTGTATTGACCTGCATAACCGCATCAAGCAATTCCATTGGTTTCCCGGCTCGCTTGCCATGGGCAATCAGCGCCTTCACATCTTTTGGAAAGCAACTTCCTCCAAAGCCACACCCAGCTTCAATGTAGGTGGTAAATAATGGGATAACACGCTTGCCATTGCGCATGATGGGGCTCAGCCGTTTATCCATGTGAACGCCCTTCATAACATCCACCACATCAATATCGCCTATGGCAGCGCAAAGGTTAGCGATTTCATTTGAAAAAGATATCATGGTGGCCAAAAGAGAGTTAGACGTATACTTGATCATTTCGGCAGTTTTATTATTGGTTCGTAGTTTATCTACCCCTTCAAAGGGACTATATAACTCCTCAAGAGAATCGTGACTCTTTTTGTCTATAGCTCCGATAACGATTCGATCCGGGAATAAGAAATCCTGGATAGCTTTTCCCTCTCTTAGAAACTCCGGATTCATTCCAACGCCAAAATGGGTGCCAGCTTTTTTCCCTGAAGCCTTTTCCAGAATAGGGATCACTACTTCATCGGTAGTGCCTGGCACTACAGTGCTTTTTACGACCACCGTATGGTAACCGGTTTTGTATTTAAGTGCTTTTCCTATCTGGCGAGACACCGCTTCAATGTAACTGAGATCAATTTTTTCGCTGTCAAAGGGTGTCCCTACTGCAATCAAAGAAATTTCTGTTTCAACGACAGCTTTATGAAGATCTGTGGTCGCTTGAAGATTTACATGGATATTTTTTCTTAATAATTCTTCAAGGCCTTTTTCGTAGATAGGAGGTATGCCATGGTTGATTTTGTCAACCTTTTCTTCATCAATATCCACACAGAATATCTTATGGCCTTTTTCAGCCATACAAACACCTGAGACTAGTCCGACATATCCTGTGCCTATTACGGAAACTTTCATCAGGCGTCCTCTGCATCACGATTATCATAATACCAAATTAACGAACGCCTCAAGCCTTCCTCCAAAGGAATACTTGGATAGTAATCTAAATCGTTTCTGGCTTTGGCTATGCTCGGGCAGCGACGGCTCGGATTATCAGCAAGATAGTCTGTGTCAAAGCTGAGCTGACGCACCACTTTTCCTTTGTGACCAAAAAGATTTCGTGCAAGGTCCACAACTCGCATAGCAAAATCTGCTATGGAAATCTCAGGCTTTTCAACTCCTATATTATATGCCTCGCCTTTTTGCCCTCTTACCAAAATCTTGTAGTAACCGACAACGGCATCAGCGACATAACAGAACGTTCTGGTTGGAGATCCATCAGAAAGCATGACAATGTCTCTTGCGGCCAAAACATCCCGAACAAAATCAGGGAGTGCTCTTCTGTCTGTGATCTTTAACCCGGGGCCATAATTGTTAAATGGGCGAACGATCTTAATGGGAAGGCCATATTGTCGAGCAAAGTTCACGCAGAGGGTCTCACCGTAACGTTTGGATTCATCATAACAGGCCCGCGGCCCAGTGCAAGAAACATAACCATAATAGGTTTCAGGCGTAGGAATATTTTTGGGAGAGGGATTTCCATAAACCTCACTGCTTGAGAAGAACAGGAAGCCTTTTATCGGCTTATTTTTTTCTTTCTGCTGTCGGGAATACCCCAAAAGAAATCGAAGACCTTTAACGTTAGCATCCATCGTTTCAATGGGATGCTTGCGGTAATATGTGGGGGAAGCGATAGATGCAGCGTGTATGACATATTGAAAATCATCAATATCACACGGCAGAGGGCACGTGATATCATGCTTGATTAAGGTCAGATTTTTATTCCCTTCCAATTTGGTTAGCCAAGAGGGCACACCACGAATATAGTTGTCGTATACCGTTAGTCGGATATCTTGAGCTTCTTCTGCTCTTTCATTCCAGTATAAAATAGACTGGACCAGGTAGTAGCCAAGGAATCCAGCCCCCCCTGTTATAAGAAGCTTTTTGCCAGCAATACAGGCAAGTTCCTCTTTTAACTTGTTGTAAATATATTCTAAATCTCTATTAATGACGTCTTGAGAAGTTCTCATAATTTATCCATCAGTTGATCGACTCACCAGACTTTCCACGGTGGGTTGTCAGAATCCCAGAGTTGCTCCAGATACATTTTATCACGCAGCGTATCCATGGGTTGCCAAAATCCATAGTGCCTATATGCTGCAAGCATTCCGTCACTCGCCAGCATTTCCATTGGCTCTCGTTCCCAAACAATCGAATCGTTTTCGATATAATCCATTACACCGGGCTCCGCAACGAAAAAGCCTCCATTGATCCAGGCTCCGTTAGCCTCAGGTTTTTCTTCAAAGGTGGAAATTTTGCATTGGTCCCGTGCTAACTTGAATGCTCCAAACCGTCCGGGTGACTTTGTTGCTGTCAATGTTGCCAGGGTCTTTTGTTCCCGGTGAAACTCAACTAACTGTGTAATATTCACATCACTTACACCGTCTCCGTATGTTAAACAGAAGGTTTCGTCGCCGATGTAATCCCTAATCCTTTTGAGTCGTCCGCCAGTCATGGTCTTTTCGCCGGTATCGACCAATGTCACCTTCCAGGACTCAGTGCCGTTCTGGTGCACCTTCATGTTATTGTTTCTCAAATCGAATGTAACGTCTGACATGTGTAGCGAATACGTAGCAAAATATTTTTTAATAACATAACCCTTGTAACCCAGACAAATAATAAAATCATTAATACCATAGGCAGAATATATTTTCATAATATGCCACAAAATAGGCCTGTCACCGATTTCTACCATGGGTTTCGGTTTTACACCGGTTTCTTCAGACAGGCGTGTGCCAAATCCCCCAGCAAGAATAACTGCTTTCATGATACGCCTCCATCTGCCTTAATGATGTTACGCTGTTTTATTAAACAGATTACGCTTTCTGCGGCTGCTTTCGCGTCTTGTTTATAAGATGGTATTACCAGGTCAGGATGTTCAGGTGGTTCGTATGGCGCTGAAATCCCGGTAAATTCCTTAATGACTCCGGCCCTGGCTTTGGCATAAATGCCTTTTTGGTCGCGATCGGAACAAATTTCCGGTGGACATTCAACATAAATCTCCAGAAACTGCCCATTGTGAAAGAGAGATCGAATTTGTTGGCGATCCTTCCGATAAGGAGAAATAAATGCCGCAAGAACTATAATACCACTGTCCACAAAGAGCTTTACCATTTCGCCTATACGGCGGATATTTTCTACCCTGTCTTCGGAGGTAAAAGCCAGGTCGGAACATAGTCCGTATCGGACATTGTCGCCGTCAAGAGCATAAGTAGAGCAACCCTGCTGATGTAATTTTTTTTCTACAAGATGTGCAATAGTTGATTTGCCGGAGGCCGAAAGGCCTGTGAACCAAATGACTGCTCCCTTGTGACCATGGAGGGTTTCCCTATCCTCGCGGCTGACATAACCATTAAACCATGTCACATTGTTCTTCTTAGCAATAGCTTCCTTTATCATTGTCCTTTTTTGCATCCTCTTGATATCATTTCCGCTCCATGTGCAGATATAGCTCCGCCCCTTGACTTACATAGAAAATTTATCAATAACCTGTTGTTATAATTCAATAAAAAATACCAACACTCTATAACCAAGCCGCAAGCGGCAGAGTATCTAATCTAAATAGATAAAGCAAAACATATGCCACCAATTTCGATATTTTATAACAGATTGTTTTTATTACATTCTTAAATTAAGCTGACTCTTAACCATTGCAAGCTGTGCAATTAATTTCACTTTTTAGTGATAAAACAATGCACTTTTATAGAACTATTGTGCAACTTTCTTTCCCACAATGGGAGAATTTATAAGCATACCCAATTAGTTCCTACAAAGCAATGCAGGTTTGAAAATAACCGCCTTTTTTGCTTTGCAAATACCTGGCTTTTCGTCATGTGCTGCCAGAAGCCATGATATTTAACCTGTTGAAATTATTAATCCGCACTGTTTTGCATAGGACTACCTATGCACAATAGCCTTATATGAGTTTTTGTATAAAGCAAGTAACATGCCAGACTGGATTGACAGGATATTTATTTGATTTTAAAGGCTTTTTTGCATTGGCTCACATTTTGTGAGGCAATATTATGAAGGTAAATTCATACAGGCGGGTCAAGAGAGATAGCTAACTGGTTGTAAATTTAATGCTTTTATATAGAGGGTATTTCAAACACCATGATAATTCAATAGGATAGGAATTTCGGTAGTCCCTGCAAAGCTTTTCGTCCCGCCTGGACGGGATGAAAAGTCTCGACATATGTGCAAGCTAATTTATTGTTCGTTCAGGAAGGTGTATTCTGAGCAAAAAAATAGCAATGTCAGGACTATCATTGTCAAGAGTTATGCTTTTATTTTAGTTAGTTATGCGCAACCAGCTTAATTCTGACACATAGGTTTTTTTCAACCTTGAACGGTTAGAAACTACCTAAATCTTCAAATCAATGCCGACAGGGCAGTGGTCCGATCCATAAATATCATTATCAATGAATGCTTCCCTGATCCACCCTTTGTTAATAATATTATGCGTTATAAAGAAGTTGTCAATACGCCAGCCGGCATTATTAGCCCTGGCATTAAACCTGTATGTCCACCATGAATATTTTACTCTATCCGGATATAAATATCTGAACGTATCTACATAGCCGTTTCCAACTATCCTATCCATCCAGTCGCGCTCAATCCTCAGAAAGCCTGACCTTTTTACCTTTGACTTCAGATCTATGAAAGCCATCTCGGTATTAGCGGGACGGTAATCGCCGGTGATTATCAAACATTTTCCTTTATCCTTATAAGCATCAATATATTCAAAAAAATCCCTGTAAAAATCAAGTTTGTACTGAAGTCTTTCCTCGACCATCTGTCCGTTTGGAAAATATATATTAAAAAAAATGAAGTTTTTACAATCCATTTCAATAATACGCCCCTCATCATCATATTTTGATACGCCGA
>DAOWEW010000142.1 GCA_030638305.1 Desulfobacteraceae bacterium | reverse complement strand
ATTTTCTCATAATCTTCAATTTATTCCAGTTCTGGCATACCTCTTGCTGATTACTTTAACTATAGTGCTGATACATCGAAGTTCATAAATTCAAACTACTCACATTTAGTAATTCAGCATTTAACCAATTAAACTGCGGCTGAAAGAAGGTAATACAACAAAACTAAGCTTTGTTACTGGGGGGAAAATACCTTTCCCTCTACGAAAAAGTGTTTTTGTAGTGTTTTGTTTGGATTAATGAAGCGTCGGATAGAAAGGAGGTGTTAATTGTAGTTAATTTGATTTTGTATTGTGGATAAGTCACATTAGTTCAGTTAGTTGTGTAACTTTTATGCATAACAATGAATGGCATAATAGTTGTTTCTAAATAAAAAACAAATAAATTTAGTCTAATTAATCTTTTAAGATAGAGGAGGAGAAATGAAAAAATTATTAGCTTTATTGGCAGCAACGATGTTGGTGATGGGTTTTGCCGGGTATGCATCGGCAGGTGTTTATTACGAATTTTCTTCATATGGCGGTTCAGGATATGAATATGATGTCGCCTGTTACGGGAACACTATCTATTATGGCGGCGGGACTGCTGTTTATTCAATAGACGTTTCTGTGGCAGATTCGTCTAAGAAAGATGAACCCTATTATCTTGCAGATGGCGTTACTCTGAATACAAACTATCAGGCAAGGACATTTTCAAACGCCCAATCAATCCCCTTAAGTGGCCACACCGGATTGCTAAACTCGAAGAGTGTTGGTGAAATGTATGTGGATGGTAGTTACATATATACACCGGGCGGCCATGACCAGAATGAAGTGTATAAATTCAATAAAACCACTGGTAGCTATGTTAACAAGGTAGTTACCACAACGTCAGCTACCCCACCCCGAGCATCGTTTCTGTCATACGGGGGTGGGAAATGGTGGATGGGAAACGAAAACAGAGAGATATGGAGTTCTACCGGTGGTGACTGGACCCATGAATTCACATTTAATAACATGTCCGGAAGTCACGGCGACGGTATGGAGTATGTTAATGGGGATATCTTTGTCTCTGACATGACCTCCGATAAGATTGCCCAGTGGGAGTACGATGGTAGTTCATGGTCTGAAAAAGAAGTTTTTAATTATGAAGAATTATTTGGTGGCACTAACAAATACGTTGAAGGAATGGGTTTTGGCGCCCTGGGTCACTTCTGGGCTGGTTCTGGAGGTGTTGTATATGAACTCGGTGGCGGTGATATTCAGCCAGAGATAGATCCTGTCCCCGAACCTTGCACAATGCTGCTTCTCGGAACCTGTTTGGCTGGTCTTGCCGCGTTTGGCAGGAAGAAAAAGTTATTTAACAGAAACTAAGATAAGGTTTCCCTGACTCCCGCTGAAAGACGCACTTTGCGGAATTGACAAGAACACAGAAAAAGCTGCCTGGAGGTGGAGGTTACCCTCTCGGCGGCTTTTTTCTTTTCGTATCGCTACTTGCACTGATTGATTCCGTTCCTTATTTTCTCTACAAACTTTTTGGAAGCATTTGGGCCGAGCAGATTAAGCGCCTGCTCAAAGGCCTCCCTGGCCCTGATTTTTTCTCCCATCTTCTGGTGAGCAAGACCCAGGTGATAATGATATTGAGGGCTGTTTGCCAGGCGAACAGCTTTCTTAAACCCCTTGAGGGCTTCGGCGTATTTCCCTTTATTGTAGTAGACCCATCCCAGCACATCCTGCGATTTGGCGTCTTCAGGAAATTTTCGGGCAGCCTCTTCGGCGTAGCGGAGGGCATCCTGGTAATTGCTGAGTTTGTCGATAAATATCAAGGCCAATTCCTGATAGGAAACAGGAGATTTAGAGTTAGCCCCCATTAATTTTTTATACACTTTTATGGCCTGGTCAGTTTCCCCCTTGCCCAGATAGGCGTTTGCCAAAAACAGGTATCCCTGCGGGATGGGAGGATAGAGATCCGTCACCATCCTGGCCCGTTTGATGATCTTGTCGTACTCCTTCCTTTGCAGGTCGATCCGGCAAAGGGCAAAGTTGGCATTCAGAAAATGCTTGGTAGAGATGTCCTTTGTCTTGAGAACCTCCAGGTATTGAGCTGAAGCCTCCTTTAACATTCCCTTTTGAGCGTACAGAGCGGCCAAGCCCATGCGAAGTTCTGTTTTTTCTGAAGCTGTTTTTAACCCCTTTTTATATGAACTCTCCGCATTCTTGAAATTTTTCAGGGCCAAATATGTCTGAGCCAAAGCCAGATAAAGGACGGGTGACCCGGGGGCTTGTTTTTTGATTAGCGCTGCTTCTTTATTGAACTTTTTTTCGTCTCCTATCCCTTTATATGCGGCTGCCATATAGACGCGGGCATTGATTTGATTTGCTTTCGAATTAAGTACCTGCTCGCAGATGGAAATAACATTTTTAAATTTACCTGCCCTCAGGTATTGCCCGGCCACCCAGATGTGTCTGGGGATGTCTTTTTCCGAAGCCAACACCATTTCACCAGGCTTTGGCAGGTGTAATTCCGGGTCTTGAAGCGGAATAGCCAGTACGGATTTGTCTTGCAATAAGATAATCCCAATAAAAAACACGAGGGCAAAAACACGAAGGCTTATTCTTGAACAAGATTTCATGATAGTCTCCTTTATAAAGGTTTACTCTCTTTACGTTTGAGCTGTTTATTTTACAGGCCCCAACTTTTTTACAAAATATCAAACAGCTACAGTGTTGTTAATTCACGAAAAGGCGTTTTTCAAAGGATTGCCTATTCCAGCGCATTCCTGTGTCTGAGCCAGTCACCATGCTTCTCCTCCTCATGCCCTCTGTATATATCTCTACAAACCACTAAGAAAGCAATACCCATCACCTCCTGTTAAATTTTCCGACACCTGCTGATAACGGCAGGAATACCACGAACCGGACGCCACCTGCCGGGCTGTTTTCGGCAGCTACACTGCCCTTCAGGCTGGCCGCCATTTTTTTCACCTGCAACATACCGATACCGCTACCCTCGTCCTTACCGGTCTTAAACGGTTCAAACAGGACATCTGGCGACAGCTCTTCCGCGATTCCCGGACCGTTGTCGATAATCTCCACAACCGCCTGTTTGGTGTCATTATCCCTGTCTCTGTCCTAATCTGCACCATAGTCCCTTCTCCTCGTGCCTTAACAAGCCACTTTCTCTGGGGGCTGGTAATTTGACTTGCAATAGAACTTACGAATTACATACCCGCCAGGCTTACGGGTCAGTCGGGGTAGCATTTTTCATTCGCTATATTCCACTAAACATACCAACGTCAACCACGGATACCTTTTTAAGCAGCAGATACACCTGGTTTTTGTTCCGCGGCCGTTTCACCATAATTCGGGCATCGGCCATCACAAACGTAAGATAAAATCGAAAATTGATCTTTTCGATATCCTGAAAATCCTTTTCAAGCGAGGCTCTTTCGTCGGAGAAAGAAAATCGAACTTTACGCGCATCAAAATCAAGAGTCACTGAGTCAGCGAACCGTTTTCCAAATACAAAGTAAATGAAATAAAGCGGCGAGATAAAAATAAGCCCGGTCACAATGGCATTCTGCACAGTCGTCTCAGAGGTAACTACCTGAAAGGAAATTATGAGCAGCAGAATAGCAATTGTAATGGGATGGAAATGGTTTAAGAAAATGCGCTCTTCGCCTGGCATAAAAAATGTGTATGTTCTTTTGTCAACAAAATCAGTCATGTTTAGCTATCCGGCATCTATGGGTAAAATGTAAAAACACCTTGACAAACACCCCAAAAGACATTTAATTAAGCTATTTAATAAGTTATATGCAAGAGATAAATCAATTATGCTGAAAATAATGATAAATACTACAAATAATATAAAGTTTAAATGCTGGCGGTGGTGGTTGCCCGCTTAATTATAAGCTTTAATGACCGTGGGCAGACCCCAAAATCCACGGTTTTTTATTTTCAAAAGGCCGTGGAAAAATCCACGGCCTTTTTTATTAAAAATAAAGATAAAGGAGCATTTATGCTTATAAAACGATTTCCAAACAAAGATAAATTTATCCAATTGGCAGAACACAATAACGTAATTCCTGTTTGTGTTGAAATTTTGGCAGATACTGAAACCCCTGTTTCACTTTTTAAGAAAATTTATAAAGATAAAAAAGGACCTATATTTCTCTTTGAAAGTGTAGAAGGAGGTGAAAGATGGGGAAGGTACAGCTTTCTTGGTGCCTCAGCCCGTTTTCATATAAGAGTATTTAAAAAAGAAGTGGAAATTCAAGGCAACGGCACCTTAAATAAGATTCCTCATAATGGAAAACCGCTGGACATCCTTAGAGATTTTATGAGTAGATACAAACCCGCGGATATTCCTGAACTTCCCAGGTTCTGGGGAGGAATGGCAGGATATTTAACCTATGAAATGGTTTCCTTTTTTGAAAAAATCCCCAATTTGCTGCCGGATAATAAACCGCTTGCACATTTCATTGTGCCGGATGAACTCATTATTTTTGACAATATCCGCAATACGTTTTTCGGCATAGTTATTGCATTCCCTGATGAAAATCAGGATCCGGGTCAAACTTATGACAATGCTGTTGCTCGAATACAGGACATGCTTGAATCAATGGATAGCAACCAGCCGGGAAAAAATATCCAAAAAAGTAAAGCGGAATACAAGCTGACTGCTCAAATGGAAGCTGATACTTTTCAATCAAATGTAAAAAAAGTAAAAAAATATATTTATGAAGGAGAGGTTATTCAAACTGTAATATCTCAGCCCTTTATCTGTGAAACTCCTCCTGATCTCCTGGAACTGTATCGAGCCCAGCGATATATCAATCCTTCTCCATATCTCTTTTTTATGCATCTTGATGATATGGCGCTTGTCGGCTCTTCACCGGAAACAATGGTAAGGCTGGAAAACAGAGTCGCCACTCTTCGTCCTATTGCCGGAACAAGGCCCAGAGGAAAAACCGAGCAGGAAGACAGGCTACTTGCAAATGAGCTTCTTAAAGATGAAAAAGAAAGAGCCGAGCACCTTATGCTGGTAGATCTCGGACGCAATGACCTCGGTCGGGTTGCAGAAGTTGGTACAGTTCAGGTGACGGATCTTATGATTGTCGAAAGATATTCTCATGTAATGCACCTTGTATCCAACATATGCTGTGATCTGCGTTCTGATTGTGACGCATGGGATCTTCTATCAGCTTCATTCCCTGCCGGAACCTTATCAGGCGCTCCTAAAGTAAGAGCAATGGAAATAATCGCAGAACTGGAACAGAAGCCCAGGGGGCCTTACGGAGGCGCAGTTGGATATATTTCTTTTAACGGCAATATGGATCTGGCCATTACAATAAGAACCGCCTGCATTGAAAACGGACGGCTGACTGTACGAGCAGGTGCAGGAATAGTTGCTGACTCCGATCCCGAACGGGAACGAGTTGAAACTGTCAATAAAGCAATGGCAATACAAAAGGCATTACAACTATTAGGAGAAAAGCATATATGATCGTAATGATTGATAACTATGATTCATTTACATACAACCTGGTACAATATATTGAACAGCTTGGCACGGCGGTCAAAGTATTCCGAAATGATGTAATTTCTATTCCTGAGATTATTGCCATGAAACCCGCAGGAATTGTTATATCACCAGGGCCTGGCAGGCCTGAAACAGCAGGGATATCGCTCTTAGTTGTTAAACATTTTTCCGGCCTGGTTCCAATCCTTGGTGTGTGCTTGGGGCACCAGACCATTGCTGTTGCTTTTGGTGGAAAAGTAATTTCAGCCAAATGTTTAATGCATGGAAAAACTTCCATGATAAAGGCTGATGGAAAGACTTTGTATCAGAATATACGCAAACCCTTTACGGCTATGCGTTATCACTCTTTATCCGTATCAAGGGAAAATCTGCCTGATTGTTTAAAGATAAGCGCTGAATCCGATGACGGAGAAATTATGGGTATCAGACATCAAAAACATCCAACAGAAGGAATCCAGTTTCATCCTGAATCCATCATGACATCGGTCGGAAAAAGGATTCTCAGAAACTTTCTTAAAATTACAGAACGTGGACATTGTTCCGAAATTTCAGTACAAAAAAAAGATGATTTGACTTAAAAAAGATGATTGAGTAGAATGTTCTGCAGCGTCAAATTACTACCTCCAGAGGAGGTGGCTTGTTTTTGTTAGTCCTGAACAGATTTCCTATCAAGAAATTGCAAAAGCATCAGGACGTTATAATTAGGAACGTGGACGAAAGGAAAAAATTATGTCAAAAATCGCAATACTTTACTGCAAACGTATTCAGGATCATTCGTGCATTGCCTGCTCAAAATGTTACAAAGGGATTGCAGAGAAACATGGTGAGTTTGCTCAACATGAAGAAATTGAGTTGGTTGCCATGACTGATTGTGGAGACTGCCCGGGTCTTGTAGTTCCGAGAGTCAAACTATTAACTGAAGTGACTAAAAATCTGGATTTGACAATAGAAACCGTTCATCTTGGAACTTGTATGAAGCTGGCAATGGAGACGGCTGATTGTCCCATAGATTTCGACGATCTTAAACTTACTCTGGAAAAAAAATTCGGCATAAAAGTAGTGCTTGGAACACATTCTTACTAACCCCCATGCCCTGCAAAAGGTGTTGCAAATTGCAATCCATTGAAAAAAATGGAGTACTTTGCAACACTCTTTTGCAGTCACAACGAAGGGGTGTAATACAACTCTCAAATATAACCCGGTCAACACCGGTCAGCATTATGATTCGTGATTGATTTGATTCGCATGCTTATGTCAACACATCTTGCAGAGTGGGTGAGTGCGCCTGATGAAATAATGTCTGCTCCGGTATCGGCAAGCTGATTCAGGCTGTCGATTGTTACGCCTCCCGAGATTTCAACTACAGACTTTCCATTTATCAACTCAATTGCTTTTTTGATCTGGCTTATGTCCATATTGTCCAGCATGATAACATCGGCTCCGGCTTCTAATGCTTGCTTTACGCCGTCCTGATCAGAAACTTCCACCTCTATTTTTACAAGATGGGATAAATTGTTTTTGATGCTTTCTATGGCTTTTTTTATGCCGCCGCAAACAGCAATATGATTATCCTTGATAAGGACACCGTCATACAGACCCATACGATGATTATGAGCTCCGCCTATCCGAACCGCATATTTTTCCAAAACACGCCAGCCCGGTGTGGTCTTTCTTGTATCAACAAGGCGAACATTTTTGTTTGCAATACTGTTCATATATGAGCGAACGTGAGTTGCAATGCCTGAAAGGCGCTGCAGAAAATTCAGGGCAGTACGTTCACCCAACAGCAAAACACGAAGTTTGCCTTCAACTTCAAGCACGATTTCGCCTTTTTCGATAAGGTCGCCGTCCTTGAAATTCGGCTTGAAAGAAATTTCAGTATCAAGTTGTTCAAAGACCTGGCGGGCAATATCAAGGCCTGCGATTACAAGGGCTTCTTTTGCAACAATTTCACCGCTTCCTTTAAGATTATCAGCAATTAGATTGTCCGTTGTAATGTCCCCGGAACCGATATCTTCTTCAAGGGCTATTTTTATTAAGTGTTGTATTGAATGCATAAATAATTCGACTTGTACGGTTAGTTTTTAGCCATTAGCGGTTAGCTTTTGGATAAAACTGTTCAACATCCTCCTTACTGTCCCAATCTCCTAATTTTTTAGATTTTGAATTTTCATGTAAGTAACTCTTCAATTCCTTCTTGAAACACTGCTTTTATTTCTAATTGACCTCCAAGTGCCTCAATGTAGCGTTGCAGTGTACCAAGTGTTATCGTAGGATATCTCTCCAATTCTGATAATGCTGATTGTGATAGACCCATTTCTAACGCAAGTTCTTTCTGTGTTACATGATGAGATTTACGAACTTGCTGCAAGCGGATTGATGCAATTTTTTCTTTGGATTTGAGCCTTATTTCAGATCTCTCCTTCTTAGAAAAATTCTCTGTTATTAGTTGATTTAGAGCTTTCATAAATGCACCATTATTATTTTTGAATATTTTTCAAGTGACGCTTAAAAGTTTTATCAGCCTGGACAATCAAACGTTTATAAAATTTTTCTTGATTCTTACCTCTTTTGTCTCCGCCACTTAAAATGACAGCCTGTCGCTTAGGGTCAAAAGCAAAAAGACTACGGTAAACATGGCCGAAAATTTCTGTCCGTAACTCCTTCATATTGGTATATTTTGATCCCTTTATTTGATCAACATGAGGTCGTCCGAGCATCGGCCCAAAGTGGTGAAGTACTTCTAAATCAGTTGTTATTGCCAACTTATGCTTTTTGGGTAATTTGCTAAACCATTCCTCATATTCTTCACTGATTAATATTGCCCATGTCATAGGTTAAATATAATGTTTATGTGATATTGTACTTATCATTCGCTTAAAAAATTTGTGTATTATTTAATTATCAACCACAACATATTGCGCTAAATGCGATATGGTAATATAAAGCAAAGAACAACACAAACAACTTTCATTTGCCAGTTTACACTTTTTTGATGTTATTTTCTGCATGATTTCTTTGCATCGGTCTGAAACTGATATGGTATATATTCCCACGCTGGAGCGTGAGAACAAGAAATTAAACTTTTATCAATTTTTTAAGCAAACAATAAAATTGTAGTCAAGGCTTTAGCCACCACCTGCTCCCTGCCTGATTCTTTTTATTTTTTCAAGGTTGGCCTGGAGTTTCTGCTGCTTTTCGAGAAGAGCCATGTTTTTTTCTTTAACCTTCTCTACCACATCCGCAGGCGCCTTGTTAAGAAAGTTTTCATTTCCCAGTTTATTTGAAACAGTAGAAATTTCTTTTGTTAGTTTATTGATTTCCTTTTCAAGGCGGGCGGCCTCTTTTGCAAAATCAATTATGCCTTCAAGTGATACAAAAATCGAAGCTTCATTTACAATAGCGGTTGCAGATGATTTTGGCTTTTTTTCGGCTTCACTTACTGAAAATGATTTAAGCCCCGCAAGATTAATTATGATGTCCTGATATTGTCGGATGGTTTCAATCTTTAATTTATTCTGTGACTGAACCGAGGCTTCAAGGTTTAAAGATGGCGCTATGTTCATCTCTCCCCTTATATTTCTTATGCCTGATATTATTTCTGTGATAACTTCCATTTTCGATTCAGCTTCAGGGTCTTTTTGGACCATTGAGCCGTCAGGAGCAACTACAGGAAATGAAGCCTTCATTATAGAGCCTTCTGTTTCCGGCAGCTTATGCCAGATTTCTT
>DAOWEW010000063.1 GCA_030638305.1 Desulfobacteraceae bacterium | reverse complement strand
GAAAATATGTATATTCACGGTCAGGTTATCGGCATTAACGGAGGGCTGGCCATATAAATTGAAAAAGTATGATGATATAGTTGTGGGAAGCGGTATTAGCGGATTGACGATTGCTCTTTTGCTTGGCATGAACGGTCATTCTGTTTTGCTTCTTGAAAAAAATAAGCATATTGGTGGATCATTAACAAGGTTTTGCAGAAAAGGCATTCCTTTTGATACGGGCTTTCATTTTACCGGTGGATTTTATAAGAACGGAATTCTTCACGATATGCTTACCGTTCTCGGGATCCATGATTATATCAGGCCGGTTTATATTGCACAGGGTAAAAACAACCGTTTTGTTTTCGAAAAAGAACAGGCTGCATTTGACCTGCCAGTCGGTTACCAGGCAATTATTTCAAAATTCAAGGATTATTTCCCATCAGAAACAACCGCTATTGAACGTTATTTTGATATGGTCAGGGACGTCTGTTCCAGTACCGTTTCAATGGATTTGCGTAACATCACTCTTTCTCCGAATGTTATAAATGAGGATTATATAAGCCTTGACAAAGTCCTGAACAGCTTGACCGACAATCGTCTGCTCAAAGGATTGCTGTCTAGTTTCTGCATGTGCCACGGAGTTAAGCCTGCAGAAATTTCGTTTGCAAACCACAGTCGTGTCAGCTACGACCTGTATAAGTCCATGTCACGCGTTAAAGACGGCGGAGATGCCTTTATCAGGGCATTCAAAGAACGTTACGCGAAACTTGATATTGATGTTATGTGCGGCAGCTTTATCGAGAAATGTATTGATATAAAAAATGATCACGTTGGACGCTTTGTTTTGAACAATGGAGATGAAATCTCCTGTAAACACTGTATTTTTACAATTCATCCTCAAGAAATCTTAAAGATCCTTCCACAGAAACATTTGAGCAAAGCTTTTATTGATCGAATAAAGTCTTTTGAACCATCAGCAGGTTTTTTTTCTGTTTACGGAATTGTGGAATCAGATAATGCTTTTGATATGGTTGAGCCAACAACTCTTTCCCTGTTCCCAACAACTGACATTAACTTATTAATAGACCCGTATAATCCTGGCCCCCCTGCTATGGTAATCATGAAAAACACAGAAACAGTCAATGCCAAATCTTACAGTGTGTTGAATGCCCTTGAAGTTTCTTTCCCTGAACATGTTGAGGCATGGAAAAATTCAAAACCAGAGAAACGCCCAAACGGCTATATGAAATACAAGCAAGAACGCATTAATAATATAAAAAAACGTGTTATAGATACTTATCCGGAATATAGTGATTCATTTAAAGTAGTCGCTGCCGCATCTATATTAACATTCAGAGATTATCTGCATTCTCCTCATGGTTCGGCTTATGGAATCAAACAAAAAATCGGGCAGTTTAATCTTTTTGGCAAGCTTCCACTGCGAAATGTGTATGCTGCCGGTCAAAGTTCCGTATTACCGGGTCTTGTAGGTGCAATGATGTCATCTTTTATTGTGGGACGAGCTATAATCGGCAAAGACGATTACAATCGTTTTATCGGGCGGAGATTAGAGAGTTGAAACGCGTAGTCATATCAGGTGTCGGCGCTGTATCTGCTATGGGAAATGATGTTTCTTCGCTTGTCAAAGGCATTGAAGATGGAAAAAGTGCTGTCCATTATATGGAAGGATGGAATCAATATATTGGCCTGCGCAGTCTTGTCGGCGCACCGGCAAAATTAATAAACGAAAAAGCCATACCGCGCAAAAATAGACGTTCAATGGGTAGAATGAGCATTTTTGCCGTTCAGGCTGCTGAGCAGGCTTTATCTGATGCGGGCATAAAAAATGAAGAATTAACTTCAGGCCGTGTTGGCTGTATTATCGGCTCAACAATGGGAAGCGCCAAAAGTCTTAATGAAACATTTGAAATCATGTTGCCTCAAAAAGATTTGACACAGCTTTCATCAATGAAGTTTTTTCAGTGTGTTTCACATACGGCAGCCATGAATGTATCGCAGTGTCTAAGCATTACGGGCTGCGTTCTTGCGACCTCGGCAGCCTGTGCATCAGCATTGCAGGCAGTCAGTGCGGGCTATGATTTAATAAGGCTTGGGAAGCAGGACGCTATTGTTTGTGGTGGTGCAGAAGAACTTCATCCTACAGTAACCGGTTCTTTTGATGTTCTTTTTGCAACGTCGTCAAACTATAACGACAAACCACACAAAACGCCCCGGCCTTTTGACAGAGACCGTGATGGACTGGTATGCGGCGAGGGAAGCGGAATACTGGTAATTGAAGAATACGAACGCGCCTTAAAACGAAATGCAAAAATATACGCAGAAATCATAGGATATCATACATGCGGAAGTGGTGTACATGTAAGCCAGCCTGACAAAAAATCAATAGCTTCCTGCATCAGACAAGCACTTGCAAGCGCAAACGTTTCTTCCAGCGAAGTTGATTATATCAATGCCCATGCAACAGCAACCATACAGGGAGACAAAGAAGAAGCCGGTGCAATAAAAGAGGTGTTAGGGGAGTTAACGCCTGTAAGCAGCCTGAAGGGATATATAGGGCACACTCTGGGTGCATCCGGAGCGTTGGAATTAATTGTATCGCTTGCAATGATGAAGAAAGGAGTAATATATCCTACTCTGAACTTAGACAATGTTAGTTCTGACTGCCAGGGTATCAATCATATAATAGAACCTGTTTCTAAAAATATTTCAATTATGGTTAAAAACTGTTTTGCCTTTGGTGGTATAAATTCTGTACTGGTATGTAAAAAATTATGAAACACGAAATCACGGAAAATAAAATAATTGCAATGACAAACCAGGTTTTTGAAGAGTCATTTGAGATAGAAACGGAAAGACTTCAGCCCAAAATGAATATATTTGAAGACCTCGGCCTGGACAGCCTGGATATTGTTGATCTAATCGTTGCTATTCAGCAAAAGTTCGACGTTAAAATTCGTAACGATGAGCGAGTCAGGGACATTAGAACGCTGGAGGATGTTTACCGGTTTATTATTATACTGAAAAAAGAAGTGGCCTCCTCAGGAACAGAATAAAAGATGAACGTCGAATAATGATATCGCTTCGCTATTTAAAATTTTATAATTTCAATAAAAAATAAAGAGCAATAAAAGGTTTGAAACTGATCTTTTTCAATATTGCGTTTTACTTTGTATTTTGTTTGTACTCAGCTATTGCTATCCCTGTACTAACTCTGCTTATTGCATGTTTTTCATTAGTTATGTCTCATCGTAATACCATGAAGTGGTTTCGCCGAGCCATAAGCTGGTACGGAATGGTAGCTATAAAAGTACTTCCTTTTCCGTTGATCAGGATCTACTATAAAGATTATGAAAAAACCGCTGAGCCGGGGCCATATATTTTCGTTTGTAATCATAGATCTGCCACAGATCCTTTTTTAATGGCCTGTCTGCCGTATGAAATTATCCAGGTTGTGAATATCTGGCCTTTTCGATTACCTGTTCTGGGTATTTATGCTCGCTGGGCCGGCTACTTAAGTATTAATGAGATGCCTTTTAAACAATTTTCAAAACAAGCGGTTAAATTGCTGAGGCAGGGGGTTTCCATTATTGT
>DAOWEW010000206.1 GCA_030638305.1 Desulfobacteraceae bacterium | reverse complement strand
GTTTGAACGGAAATCCCGTTCAAACACTAAAACCTTAATATACTTTAGGCAATCTTATTAATGAAAGAATTGATTATAATAAGCGGCAAGGGCGGAACAGGCAAGACCAGTTTAATGGCTGCATTTGCATATCTTGCAGAAAACAAGGTACTTTGTGATGCAGATGTTGACGCAGCCGATCTTCACCTGATTACAGATCCGGATATCATAGAGAAACATGATTTTCAGAGCGGCCATAGCGCTGTTATAAACAAAGATAAATGCACTGAATGCGGCCTCTGCATTGATTTATGCAAATGGGGGGCCATAAGCGAAACTTTCGAGGTTAATTCAATTGAATGCGAAGGTTGCGGCGTATGCGTTTATTTCTGTCCTGAAAAAGCAATAGACTTTCCCCTGAATACTTGCGGAGAGTGGTATGTTTCTGATACGCGTTTCGGCCCACTGGTACATGCAAGGCTTGGTATAGCTGAAGAAAATTCAGGCAGGCTTGTAGCACTTGTAAGACAGGAGGCCAAAAAGCTTGCAGAAGAAAAGGGGCTTGATCTAATTCTTACTGACGGCCCTCCTGGAATAGGTTGTCCGGTAATTGCCTCCATAGGAGGAGCCAGCGCTGTGCTCGTTGTTACAGAACCCAGTGTATCAGGAAAACACGATATGCAGCGGGTTGTTCAGCTTGCCAGGCACTTCAAGGTGCCAACCTTTCTATGCGTTAATAAATTTGATATTAATCAAGATTTAACTAATGAAATAGAAAAATTCGCCAAAGACAAAGACTTGACCTGTTTAGGACACATACCTTTTGATCAAATTTTTACAAAAGCCATGGTCCATGGACAAACAATATTTGAATATGATTCAGACTCCGTGGCTGGTCAGGCTATACGAAAAATATGGAAAAACCTCCTTAAACATCTTGCAAGTTGTTAAAATATTTTTATTGTTTGAAGAGAGTTAATGATTGGCTTGATTTTATTCTTATGTTGAAGCGGTACAAGCAATATCGTCATCGGCAAATTTCTTATAAGCCCTTCTTCCGGATTTGTTCGGTCTTTTATCCTATAACTTTTACGATTATTTTCTGATTCCATAAAAAGCAGAACGTCAGTAAAATTTCCTGAAAAGCCCCACTGATCAATATGTTCTATATACTGTAAAAAAACATTATTTACAGTCAGAACAAACGGATCCATCTCGGCTTCATCAATGCAATTCGTTTTTGAGACCATACATCTGCAACCAAACGGTCTGACCGTATAAATTGGGCATTCATCATTAATCAACAACGGGCAACTTCCCCATGAGCTGTCTATCTTTTCGTCCGGAAGCTCTTTGCCCTGAATACAAAGATCAGCTATTTTGTTTGTGGTTATTTTTGGCAAAAAACGTTTTTTGCAAGATTTGTTCTTAATTATTTTAAATAATTCCGTTTTACTGTTTTCAATAAAGTGCTTGGCAATTTTATAACCTTCAAGTGATGTCATGGTCACATTGCACGTGCAGCAAGTAGAACAATATTTTTGACATGCCAGTTCAAGGCTATCAATAAATGCGTCATAAATTTTGTAAACCCGGTTCAGAATATCTATTTTATCAGACAAGTCCATTTTTTCTCCAGACTTTCAATTAGGAACGTGGACGAAATAACTTCCGCAAGTAGGCGCACAGATTTGGGTCGAAGTTGTTTCGGCCATGTTCCTTATTACCTGGGCTCGGTTCCTTTTTTAAAAAGAGCTGTAACTGCATCAGGTGATTCTGCATTCGCCGGAAGCCCGCTGACAGGATCTATATTCATCCGTACCACATCATCAGGGATATCAAAGTATTTAAAAGGCTTGTTTGCCAGCGCTTTTTCCATAAATTCTATCCATATGGGAAGGGCTGCCCTTGCGCCTGTTTCCCGTTTCCCCAAGGTAATAAACTTATCCCGACCCACCCATACACCCGTTGCAATTGACGGTGAAAATCCGACAAAAAGGGCGTCTTTACATTTATCTGTTGTTCCTGTTTTCCCTGCGACAGGGCGTTTTATAATACTTGCTTTTTTGCCGGTACCTTCTTTTACCACTGCCATAAGCATGTCTGTCATTATTGCGGCATTGGTGCGCGACATTACCAGCCTTTTCTCCGGTTTTGCACGCCAGACAATGCGTCCGTTGTGATCAACAACTTCCATTACTCCGTATGGCTTTATGCTTTTCCCCATGTTTGGAAAAACCGTATACGCGGAAGTCAATTCTAAAAGGGTTAGTTCAGATGTCCCGAGAACAAGAGATAAATTTGGAGATAGCCTAGATTCAATGCCGAGTTTGTATCCGAACTGAACTACAGAGGAAGGGCCGAGTTTTTCTATTAACCTGATTGCCGGTATATTTTTAGAAAGAGCAAGAGCTTTTCTGAGAGTTATTTCTCCTTGATAATCTTTGGAAAAATTTTCAGGCTTCCAATCTTCTCCATTTTTTCCTCCCCTGAATAAAACAGGGGCATCCAGTATCTTCATGTTTTGCGTGAAACCCTTTTCAATTGCATGAGCATAAACAATTGGTTTAAAAGCAGAGCCAGGTTGTCTTTTTGCAATTGTGGCTCTGTTGTAAGGACTTTTATAAAAATCTTTGCCGCCAGTCATGGCAAGAATTCCTCCTGACTGAATGTCAAGGCAGACAAGGGCGCTTTGAGGGTCAGGATTAATTATTCCCTGGTGTTTCATCCTTGATTCAAGATCTGAAAGTCCCTTTGCGATTGCATCCTCAGCCACTTTCTGCAGCTCATAGGAAAGAGTGGTATATATTGTAAGTCCTTCTTTATAAAGCCTTGATGAGCCTATAATCTTTTCAAGAAAATCTTTAATATATTCAACAAAATAAGGCGCTTTGAGCGAGTTTTTATTTTTTTTAAATAAATTAAGTGTTTCATTTAATGCTTTATTACATTCTGTTTCATTAATTATGCTTGTATCCAGCATTTGTTTTAGTACAGTGTTTCTGCGCTTTATTGACAGATTTCTGTTAACCAGCGGAGAATATCTTGATGGAGCTTTCGGCATGGCTGCAACAAGTGCGCATTCAGCAAGGGTTAAGTCTTTTACTGATTTGTTGAAAAATATTCTTGCGGCAGATTCTACTCCATATGCGCCACTGCCAAAGTAAACCTGATTGAGATACAGCTCAAGTATTTCATCCTTGGTATACCGGCGTTCCAGGTGAAAAGCCAGAAAAGCTTCTTTTAATTTTCTGCCCAGGGTCTTTCTATTATTAAGAAAAAGCGTTTTTGCGAGCTGCTGGGTGATGGTGCTTGCTCCCTCAATAAATTTTCCTGCCCATATGTCCTTTATTATGGCTCTGATAATTCCTTTCAGATCAACTCCGCTGTGGTTATAAAAGTTCCTGTCTTCTGTTGCAATTATGGCTTTTTTGAGATATTCAGGTATCACCTTAAGAGGTACCGGATCCCTTTTTTCTACGAATAGTTCTGCTATCAGTACCCTGTCTGATGAATATATTCTGGTGATTGCAGACGGTCTGAAATGTTCAAGAGAGCTTATTCGGGGCAGGTCATGCGTAAGAGCCAGGAAAAAACCTGACAGGATTCCGCAGATAATTCCACTCATTATTATAAGCAGAATAATAATATTTTTTTTATTGATTAAGGTTTTGGTCATTGAGATAGTATAGTAACGGTTTACAGTTACTCAAAACTGTGAACTGTAAACCGGCAACCGTAAACTGTTACATAAGGAAAATTCATATGGCTCATGAACATAATCATGAAATACATGATAGTTTAAATAATAGTTTAACATTTGATGAAAAATTGGTCAAACTACTTGAGCACTGGATTAAACATAATGATGATCATGCTGAAAACTATAGAAATTGGGCAGAAAAAACAAAAGAAAAAGGCATGATTGATGTTGATTTGTTGTTGCAAGATGCTATTGATATGACTGAATTGGTAAGCAATAAATTCAAAAAAGCTTTAGAGCTTATACAAAACCGCTTTTAAGATTTTTCTGCAATGCAAAACAGAGCCGGAGGAATGAAGCAGACCTATGTTGCCACTGTTTTGAGAATCGGCCTTGTCATATTCCTGCTTATCTCATCTGTCGGCATAGTATACACCACTGCCCGGAACTTTCGATCCGTCCGGATTCTTTCCACCAAAACCTTAGAGAGTACGGCTGTTGCGCTCTCCTTTTCTGCAGAAACAGTCTTGCGTGCAAGCAGAGACGATGCCAATGCCGAGATCCGTGATATCCTTTCAGATCGGGTTGTGGCCTACTCAATGATTACAACAGAAGAAGGAAAGATTCTGTTTCATACAAATCCGCACCTGGTTGGATCTTATCTTTCAGATAAAAAGAACATGAAGTGGCCATCCACAACTGCTTCCGGTAAAAGGATCAATCTCCGAACAGGTTTGCCCGCATACGAATTTGACTACATCCTTCACCTGCCTGACGGCACTGCCCAATTGCTTCGGCTTGTTCTCTACACAGCGCCTGCGGACAGCATTGTTTCCGATGCGCGTAAGATGTGGTGGACAGTAGGTATTGTATTGATGTTGCTCTGGACAGCCGGCATCATGCTTGAACGGGTGTTCACCCGCTCGCTGCGCCTGCAAAAGGACATGGAACAACGAAGTCAGCTCGCTCTGATCGGCCAGATGACGGCAGTGCTTGCGCACGAAATACGTAATGCCCTGGGAAGTATTAAGGGTTATGTCCAGTGGGTCCACGAAAAGCTTGAAAAGCCGGACCCAAAAAAGGAGGGACTTGCGGTTGTACTGCGTGGAGTTAAGCGCATTGAATCCCTGACCAATGATTTGCTTTGCTTTTCCCGCAACGAGCAATATCATATAGAATCCCTGGAACCCGCGCATCTGATTTCAGAAGCGATCAATGCAGTAGCGACTTTCTGGAAAGGAACAATGGAACTTGCAGTTAAGCCTGAGTTATCACGGCTCATGGGTGACAGAGAAAAGCTCTATCAGGTCATCCTGAACGGCATGCGCAATGCCGTTCAGGCCATGGAAGAGAACGGGAACCTGGGGATTTCGGTGTCTTTGGATGGACGATGGGTTAAGATCCGGATTGAGGATACCGGCCCGGGAATTCCGGCAGAAGAAATACCTCGTCTGTTTACCCCTTTTCATACCACAAAGACCGACGGTACGGGTTTGGGGCTGGCATATTCAAAGAAGGTCATAGAAGGGATGGGAGGAAAGATAACTCTTGCCAACAGGAAGGACAGAACAGGAGCCGTTCTGACCATTCGGCTTCCCAAGGGAATAGCTTGCAAAAAAAATATATCATAAAAAGAGGAGAAGGCAAAAATGAGCAAATCCATTCTTGTTGTTGATGACGATGAATTGATGCGGTCGTTTCTTTCTACTATTCTCAAGGAAGAAGGACACCATATAGAGATTGCCGGCAATGGGAAAGAAGGACTGGCCACACTCACAGACACGGAATTTGATCTGGTTATTACAGACTTGCGAATGCCTGAGATCTCCGGACTTGAGTTTATGCAGAAAGGAGCCAGGGCAAAACCTGATACCAAATGGATAGTCATCACAGCATTCGGTTCAATCGAAAATGCCGTAGAGGCCGTAAAAGCAGGGGCATCTGATTACCTGACCAAGCCATTCAACAACCCGGATGAGCTTCGCCACGT
>DAOWEW010000183.1 GCA_030638305.1 Desulfobacteraceae bacterium | reverse complement strand
TTAATACATTGGGCTATTTCTTTCAAGATATTTTCGACCTGAACTACAAGACTTTTTACACTGCCTGCTGAAAGTTTGGCTTTAAGAATATGGTCTGATGTAATCTTAAAACGATCTTGCTTTGAAACTATCATGTCAACTATTCCAAAGGAATTTTTTTGGTGAACTGTTGAAAAACGAAGTAAAAGCTGTTGTCCTGTCAGGTCAAGCCTTTTTACTCCTGCTTTTATGGATAAAACTTTAAGCTTGATCTTTAAAAAGAGATTGGTGGCTTCATCCGGTAACGCCCCGAATCGATCAATCAATTCTGCCTTATTGTCAGATAATTCTTTTAAATCAGTCAGCCTTACCAGCCTTCTATAAACCGAAAGTCTCTGATCAATATCAGGAATAAAATTTTCAGGAATAAAAGCAGAAAGGGTTAAGTTAATCTCCGGCTCCAGACTTTCTACGACTGTTTCTCCTTTCAGCTCAGACATTGAATTTTTCATCAACTCAAGAAACGTGTCATATCCAACCGCAGCGATATGACCTGCCTGTGAAGCACCAAGTATTGTACCGCCTCCCCTGATTTTCAAATCACTCATGGCTATTTGAAAGCCTGCCCCAAGCTCACTATGTTCCATCAGCACTTTAAGACGTTTCCTGGCAACTTTAGTCAATGTGCTTTCTTCCGGAATAAACAGATATGCATATGCCTGCTCATCAGCTCTTCCAACACGGCCGCGAAGCTGGTAAATCTGGGCCAATCCAAACCTGTCAGCCCTGTTGATAAATATTGAGTTGGCTGAAGGAATATCAATGCCTGACTCAATTATAGTTGTACATACCAGCATATCTATTTCTTTCTTCATAAACTTGAATATTTCTTTTTCCAGCTCATTTTCGCTTAAACGGCCATGTGCAACACCCAGCCTGACCTCAGGCACCAGGTTTTTCAGATGCTCTGCAATCGACCATATATTATGAATATTATTATGAACAAAGAATATCTGACCACCTCTTTTTAACTCCTTTCTTACAGCTTCTGCAATAATCACATCATCAAACTCCGCAATATAGGTTATAATGGAATGGCGATGTTCTGGCGGGGTTGAAATAATACTTATGTCGCGCATCCCAAGCAGGGACATTTGAAGAGTTCTCGGTATGGGGGTTGCTGTTAATGCAAGAACATCAATTGTTGTCCTTATTTTTTTCAACTTCTCTTTTTGCGTAACACCAAAGCGCTGTTCTTCATCAATTATAAAAAGACCCATATCTTTAAAAGATATATCTTTTTGCAAAAGCCTGTGAGTTCCGATAATAATATCTATCTTGCCGGTTTTGAGATCATTTATGATGTCGTGCTGCTCCTTTTTAGATCTAAACCTGTTCAGGCATGACACATTAAAAGGATAATGTTTGAATCGTTCAGAAAAGGTCAAAAAATGCTGTTCCGCAAGAACTGTAGTTGGAACCAGTATGGCAACCTGTTTTCCGTTATTTACAGCCATAAACGATGCGCGAAGTGCAACCTCTGTCTTACCGTAACCCACATCACCACATACCAGTCTGTCCATTGGACTTGGCTGCTGCATATCATACAGCACGTCCTCTATCGCCTTAAGCTGGCCGTCTGTCTCCTCATATGAAAAACCGGACTCAAAATTCCTAGAATAACTTTTTATATCTTTATAAGCATAACCTTTATTAACCTTACGCTCTGCATAGATTTTGAGAAGCTCTCCGGCAATTTTTTCTACTGATTTCTTAACCCTTTTTTTAATTCGATCCCATGATTTGCCGCCCATTTTGTCAAGAATAGGCTGTATTCCCTCAACCCCAACGTATTTTTGCGCCATGTTCATACGTTCTACAGGAAGATAAAGTTTGTCATTATCTCTGTAATAAATAAGCAGAAAATCATTTGTTGCTCCGTTTATTTTCAATTTTATTAGACCATCGAATCTACCCACGCCGTGTTCTGTATGAACAACAAAATCTCCTTTTTTCAGATCTTCGAATAAAAGCTGTTCAAGCTGTACCGGCTGTTTTTGTTTTACTTTTCTACGCTGCTTTCCAAATATTTCATCTTCCGTAATAATAGCGAGAGACAAATCAGGCAAGACAAAACCGGATGAAAGAATGCCATAACATAGATAAACACAATTCATGTCGGGTTCAACATGCTGGAAACTATTAACCAACCTGACTTGAATACCATATGGCGAAAGAATGGATTCCAGGTTGCCGGCACGTGCCCTGTTACTGCAAACAATAACTGTGGTGTAGCCGAAACGCTTTTTATCATTAATCCAGTCAGATAGAGGCAGATACTGTTTCTCATCCCCACGACGGCACTTAAGCTGTTCGTTGATAGAGGTGTTGTTTATCACTGATAAATTATACTGCGGAAAAGTCATCCTCTTGTCCCAGCTCTCGTTTAATACAGGAAGCATTTTTAATGATAGCGGCTTGTTTTTTAAAAGAATTTCTTTAAGCTCTAACCATCTCAAATAAAGAGAATCCGGTTCAACACACAGCCTTTTTTCCATGCAGGCATTCTCGTAGTTTATTTTTGTCTGCTCTTGTGATTCAATGGCAATATTTTCAAGATCTTTTGGCTCTATCAGGATAAAATTTGCATTATTCGGAACATAATCAAAAAAAGTATCAAGTTTTGGATAAATCAACGGGATCAAGCCTTCAATTCCTGCGAAAACACCCTCCTTTTTGATAGTCTCAACAATATCTCTAACCCTCGTTACGGGTATATCAAGTTCCGATGCTTGCTGCCTGATTCTGCTGATCATTTGAACCATAGATTCTTTTTTCAAAATTACTTCTCTTGCCGGAAGAATAACTGCTTCCCTGATAATTTTTATAGTTCTCTGGGTTGCTGCTGAAAAAAGCCTCAATGAATCTACTGTATCTCCAAAAAATTCTATCCTGAGCGGATCCGGATAGAGTGGAGAAAATATATCAAGAATGCCGCCTCTTATACAAAAATCACCGGGTTCCTCCACAATTGCTGACCTGACATACCCGCCGGAAATCAATTTTTCGATCAAATGATCACGTTCTATATCCTCGCCCTCCATAATAAGCTCGGCATAGTTGCAAATTTCCTGCCTGGGAATAAGCTTTTGCAAAAGAGCGCTAACAGTAGTAACAACGATTAAGGGTGATTCATCATTACTGATCCGGTAAAGTGTACTGATTCTTTTTGCTGCTGTTTCATTGTGGTAAGACAGTTTTTTAAAAGGTAATATATTGTAAGGCGGAAAGTCTATTACATGCAGCCCGGATTCATTTGTAAAAAAAGACAGGTCATTTATAAACATTTCGACTTGTTTTTGCGAAGGCATTATCACAATCAAAGGCATTCCATGTTCCGGATACAACCTTGATACAAAAAATGCCGCATTAGATCCGGACAATCCAACACAATCTATTCCACAATCCCTGTGAGGAATTTGATTAATCAAAGCTTTAAATGTAATATTTTCTTGATTTTGGTTCATAAAAAAAGTAATCCATTTATGTGTTTTAAGTTTTAAGTTTTAAGATTTAAGATTTAAGATTTAAGGTGTCATAGTATTTTGTTATAATAGATACTTAAAACTTAAATCCTAAAACTTAAATCTTATTTTTAAAATTATGCCGGCGTAGCTCAGATGGCAGAGCAGCTGATTCGTAATCAGCAGGTCAGCGGTTCAATTCCGCTCGCCGGCTCCATTGGTATGTTTAGGATTCACAAATCTTGCTGAATCAAGTTTTCG
>DAOWEW010000212.1 GCA_030638305.1 Desulfobacteraceae bacterium | reverse complement strand
TTCTATGGCCCGGGCAGCATGTCTTCCCATAACAGATACAAGATCGCCAGGTTTTTTGCCCAGATTTGACAAGAGATTGTCGATTATTTTTTTCAGTTTTAAATCTTTTCCTGTAAGATATGAAACCATTACTCTGGCCAAAGGTCCTACCTCCATGACCATGCCATTATATCTTGGAGCCTTTATCCATGAATATGCACCGTTTTTATGTGGTGAAGGAATGGTTTCTCCAACAGACGGATGTATTCCCGAACCTGACGCATAAAGGGAGTATCCTATGTCTTCCGTGATTTTTGAAGAATCAAAATTGCTTAACTTGCCATTTACGACCGTCCCACGCGGGAACAGAAGATCTGAAGCCGAAGTATTATCTGATTCATTAAAGACTCCGTAGGCCAGAAAATTGCCGCATCCTTTTCCGAGTTTGAAATAATCCGGAAATGCGTTTGCAACTCCGGCTACATCGTGTAAATAGCAATTATCTATAAATGATCTTATTTTATTGATAAGAGATTTATATGAGGCAATCTTGTCTGCCGTTACATTCTCGGTTATTCCTCCGGGAACCAGCGACGCGGCGTGAGGCAGTTTTCCGGCAAATATCGCGCCTGCTTTGTGAGCAGTAGCGCGTATTTCAAGAGCTTCAAGATAGTTTTTAATCGCAGTGAAATTAAGATCATCATTTGCGAGATATTTACCTTTATACCTTGGAAGAAAAGGAGTTGCCGGAAAAACCGATTTTGAAGAGACTTCGGAGTTAACCCAGGTTTTGAGATTTTTCAAAGCAGGGTCATTGCCCTTGTATTTTAATATAGCTGCGATATCAACAAAATCCAGGGCCGAGAGATGGTAAAAATGGAGGATATGGGAATTAAGATAATTAGCTCCAAGGATCAGGTTTCTTACAATCCGTCCATTTCTTGGAGGTTTAACATGGTAAGCCATTTCTTGCGCCATACTTGATGCAACTCCGTGCGACACGGGGCATACTCCGCAAATTCTCTGGGTGATCTGCTGAGCATCCAGAGGATCCCTTCCTTTTAAAATCGTTTCAAATCCGCGAAACATTTCACCTGAACTATATGCTTTTACAATTGAGTTTGACCTGACCTCTATTCGTATGGCAAGGTGGCCCTCTATCCTTGTTATAGGATCAATATTTATTATTTTATTCACAGGCTCACCTCATTTATTCATTATTTGTTTTAAATGTTGAAATAATATTTATCAATTCACCGGATTGAGCGGCATTTTCTTTGCTTGCCTTATCCATATGTTTCAATAGATCGTTAACATTTTTAATTCCCTTAAACTGCCGCTCCGAGGATGATGCTATTTCGCTCATAAGATCGGATACTTTATTGATCCTTGTTTCAACATCTTCAAATGCCTTTCTGGTCTTTTCCACCTGTTCTTTACCATACAGAGTCTTTTTTATTGTGTCTTCAATAAGGGCCGAAGTGTTGTTTGCAGCATCGGCAGATCTCTTGGCAAGATTTCCGACCTCTGCTGCAACTACGGCAAAACCCGCACCCGCTTCACCTGCTCTGGCAGCCTCAACTGCTGCATTCAGGGAAAGAAGGTTGGTCTGGAAGGCTATCGCATCTATATTTTTGACTACCTGAACTGTCTGATCGCTCTTGTCTGCCAGCTCTTCTATGGATTCTATAACCAGTTTCATTGCTTTTTGGGCCATAGTAAACTCTCTTGAAATATCTTCCATGAGTTTACTGGCATTATTTGCATTTTCTGAATTACGGCCGGTCATGGAAGCTATCTCTTTAATAGAAGTAGTTGTTTCACTTACCGAAGTAGACTGATCCATAGCTTCCCGCTGCACAGAGAATGCGATATTCTGCACATTTGATATAACTCTGTTGAGTTTTCCTATAAATGCATTGAAAAGTCCTGCCAGTTTTCCTATTTCATCCCCTGACTTTATGGGTATACGCCTGGTGAGATCCCCCTCATCTTTTTCAAAAAATCCAAGAAAACCGATAAACTGTCCCAGGGGAATACCCACAAATCTTCTCACAAGCCAGGTCATGATTATAACACATACAGCTATTATGGTAAAAAGTGATAATGCCGAATTCCTTAAAGAAGCGCTTTTCAGGCTTGCCATGACATTGTGTGAGTTTAAATCAGCTTTTTTCAGAGCGCTATTCGAAAACCTGAAAAATGTTACTCCTCCTGTGCAACCCTCCTTCCATGTCACATGACACCTGATGCAATCACCTGTAATGGGCTGGGGTTTGTATATCTCTATAGCTTCGTTTGTATGTTTGAGAAGCATTTCGCTGGTGGAAAAAAGTTTCTTTTTTATATCATCAGTCAGCCTGTTTCCAATAAAAGAAAAATCTGAAGAGTGACTAACGCTTCCGTTTATATCAAAAAGAGAAAATTCAAGAAGCCCTTCTATTTCGTTTTGAGCTTTCATAAGCTTTTCAAATTTCTCCATCTCACCTCTTTCTAATGAACCTGCAACCGCACGGTCAACGGAATGAAATATATTAAGAGCGCTTTCCAGCTCTCTTTCCTCTATAAGTTTCATATTTGAATTGGAAAGATTGGAAATCATTCCCGATATATTTCTATGCTGAATTATTTGTGCCAGAAAAAGCACCAGAATGAGTCCTGTAAGGAGAGATAGAGTTAATTTTAGATTAAGCTTCATGCTATCACCTCCTTTTTATTTTGTGCGCGTTTTTTTGTGTAAAAAGGAAAAGATGCATCTTTAGCAAAATTTTCCGAAGCACATCCTATGCACGGCGCTCCGGATTTTATACAGGAAGAGGTTCCTGAATTCCACAGGCGTAATGTGCAGTCAGCATGAGTAACCGGCCCGAGACATCCAAGATTGAACAGACAGCCTGAGTCGGAAAAGGTTTCCGCAAAATTTTCCCTTTCATAATCCGGAAAACGGGGACATTGATCATGCACGAGTTTAGAATAAAACATTTTTGGCCTGCCCAGTTTATCCATGGCAGGAATCCCGAATTTCAAAACATGGACAAGTGTTCCCACAAACCAGTCCGGATGACTGGGACAACCCGGCAGATTAATAACAGGAGTGGACACACCCTCTTGTTTAAGAAATTCCGAAACAGACATGGCTCCGGTGGGATTATTTTCTGCTGCAGGTATCCCTCCAAATGCCGCACAAGTGCCGTTTGCGATAACAGCCTTTGCCTGTTTTGCCGCATTTCGAACCTGATCGGTTATATATTCTCCACCAACCACACAGGCTTTCGGCATTCCTGCAGGAATACTTCCTTCTACCACCAGCAAAAAACCTCCGTCATCCACGGTCCGGTTGATTATTTCCATACAGGTATTGCCTGTAGCAGTGGATAAGGTAGAATGAAACATCAGAGAGATATATTCTGTCAGTATTTCCGCGGGCCCGGGAGCAGAGGAGTTAAGCAGGGATACCGAACATCCTGAACAACTCTGTCCCTGAAGCCACAAAACAGGAGCGTTTCTCCCTGCAAGTTCTTCCATAGCATTCACTATTTTTGGAATGGCATACGGCGAAATCCCTGTAAGCGCTGCGATTTTTATGCCTAACCCCAAAAAATTTCTTCTCGTCAGCTTTTTCATAAACGACTCCTTGTTTCTTAAACCCTGAACCCTGATCTAATCGGAAAGTCATTAAGGAACGTGGCCGAAGATCATGGGCTACCGAGACAGTTGAGAGTTTGATGCATCTGCTGTTTCCACCTGTAAGCCGTCTTATCCTCTGAGATGAATTCCAAGTCAAGGATATTTTTTTTCCTAAATTAAGCTGTGCTGTTAAATGTCAATGACGTAGTCCGGTTCTTGTCCGGTTTTTTTCTGCCCATTCTGTGTCTCATTTTTGGGTTCACTATATTTCGTTCACGTTCCTAAAGATATATAATTTGCATATTGGTCAAAGATTATGGTATTAGCGTACCTTAATAAAATTGATTTAAAAATGGAAATTCATAGTATGAACATAGAATCATTAAATAAACTTCTTCATTCTGTTGCCTCAGGCAATATTTCAGTCAAAGAAGCTGCCGAAAAACTAAAACATATATCGTTTGAAGATATAACCTATGCACATATAGACCATCACCGTTCACTGCGCAAAGGATTTCCTGAAGTTATATTTGGACAGGGAAAAACATCCGATCAGATTATTGGTATCCTGGAAAAAATGATGTTTCAGGAAAACATTATATTAATCACGCGGATAAATAAGCATAATGCCGATAAAGTGATCTCGCATTTCCCTGAAGTTGAATATCATGAAAACGCCAACATGATTGTATGGAAAAAACATGAAATACCAATACATGGCAAGGGCACTATAGTTGTCATTTCAGCCGGCACATCAGACATACCTGTTGCAAAAGAAGCATATCTTACAGCAAAATATATGGGGAACAATGTTGAATCAATTTTTGATGTTGGCGTTGCAGGCATACACAGATTGTTTCATCATAAAGAATTGATAGACAAGGCATCTGTACTTGTAGTTGTTGCAGGAATGGAGGGGGCTCTTCCAAGCGTTATTGCAGGTATGGTC
>DAOWEW010000152.1 GCA_030638305.1 Desulfobacteraceae bacterium | reverse complement strand
CCTGCAAGCGAAAACATTTTCTAAAAGTGGTTTTTTCTTTTGTTTTCGGATGGATAAATTCATGGTTGAGCATAGTTTCGTATTCTGTAAAATAGCGCTTTAATGCTTCACGTTTCAGATAGACCCCAGCGCCTTTGGGATTTGTGTAAAAATCTTCCTTGCCAACAATTCGATTGTTTATAAGATTGAGTGTGAAACGGTCAGCTATCGGCGCCCGGAATTCTTCAATAAGGTCTGCAGCAAGAGATGCCCTGCCGTAGGCAACGCTATGAAAGTAACCAAGATATGGATCAAAGCCCAACCCATCTAAAAGTGATGATATTTCATTAAAAATCATTGTGTAGCTTAAAGAAAGTATTGCATTAACCGGATCGGTTGGGGGCCGTTTGTTTCTGCCCGTAAAATTGAACTCACCAAGTATCATCTTGCCAAATGCACTAAAATAGGTCTTGGCTGCTCCTCCTTCCAGTCCCAGCAGTTGGTCAATCCGGTTTGCTACTTTAACGTTTTCGAGTGATGTTTTTAAAGCAGAGGTCTCGGATTTAAGATCAATATCAGGATGATTGTAAGAAAAATGACGGATCACATTAAGCGCATTATTGTTTTTTCCTGTTACAATTTCAATAGCCAACTTCAGCCTGAATTCATTATCATTGTATTTTTCAAACTGCTGAACACGCAGAGTGATATTTTTTGTAGCTGGAGATGTTATCTGGCCTATCAGCCTTCCTCTTCGTAAGAGAATAGCCATCTCTATGCCATGCTCAAAAAGTTCATGCACAGCCTGAGTGGTGAACTGGACATTTCCAAAAATAAGGACTGCATCTATCTTGTGGCATTGCACATCAAGTAGAATTTCATCGTTTTTTTGCACAATCAGGCGGTCACCTGTTTTGCGGAGGACGGAATTTTGTTCTGTCAGGTAAAGATTCGCCATTATCACCATCCCTTCTTTTTCTTTAGAAGATAGGCCTCAATATTGAAAGGCTTTGGATAAAAAAGAACATTATGTTTCTTTTTTGGTCGATCAAAAGGCGTCATAATCATGCTTTTGATAAACATAACTCCAAGGTACTTAAATCCCTGATCAAAAGTTGTAATCTCTTCTTCGTCTAATTCCAGAAACAGCTTTTCAAGAACCTGTTTTGACAATTCCAGCCCTTTTTCTGCATCTTCTTTTTTTTTACAAAGGATAACATAATCATCCGCGTAACGAATATATTTGTATCCTTTGTGCAGCAATTCTTCATCCAGTTCGTCCAGAAACAGGTTCGCAAGGATCGGTGAAATAGGAGAACCTTGAGGGATACCTTTTTGGCATACTTTCAAGGATGTTCCGTCCCAAATTTCTGCTGTCAGCCATAGTTTGATAAGTCTTTGTATCTGTGGATCATGTATATATTGCTTAAATTTTGCAAGAAGGAGTTTGTGATCCACGCTGTCAAAAAAGGCATCAATGTCCGCATCAACTACCCATCGGTATCCTTTGTCATAATAGTCTTTTATCTTGTAAACAGCCTGCTTTACCGACCTTCCTTTCCTGTAGGCAAAGCTGCAGTCTTCGAATTCTTTTTCCAGCACAGGCCCAATTATCTGCAAAACAGCAGTCTCGACGACTCTATCCCTTACCGCAGGTATACACAATATCCTTGGCTCTCCATTTTTCTTTTCAACCAGGATCTTCATAAGAGGAAGAGGAAAGTAGATTTGTCTTCCCAGTTCATCCTGCAATCTTGCAAGATTCAGATCAAGATTTGCTTCAAAACGCTCAATGGTCACGCCATCCACACCGGCACAGCCATGGTTTTCCTTGACGTGCTGGAAGGCGGAAGAAAGTAAAAAGCGATTGATAGTAAATTCTTTCATATTCAAAATGGATTGTGGTCAAATATCACCACATCGCCGGTTACAGGTGATCGGTATGTCAGTTTTGTTGCCTTGCCGTGAAGAGCGTGAGCGATTGATAGATAGAGCCAGACAGGAGCTTTGCCGGTGAGGATTATTTCGTTTCCTTCGCCTGCTTGTTTGAGGGCTTTTTCGATGTATGTTGGCATGGCTGACAGTTTGGCTGATTCTGTATAAAACGTATCAAGATCAATTATTATCACAGTCCGAAGCCTCCTGTGTGTGAAGAAGCAAGAATGACGTCATAACTGAGAACATCCCATGGGCTCTTGGTTTGCTACATATTGGGCCTTTATTTTGCGATTAAAGGTTGCTGCTGCTGCCACAACGCTGGTTACTTTTGGGCCACCTGTAAAATCAATCATAATATCTTTTTCAGGTTGCTTGTCTTTTAGATACTTTCGAATCAATATCCACATAGCCTTAGACAAGTCATCAAAACTTTCAAAATTCAATCCCTGTTTTGGATCAGCAAGTTCAGAAGACGCCGGAATCAGTTTACGTTGGTCTTGATCAAACAAAAGATAAGAAACTCCTTCGAGTTGTTTATACCGCTTACAGATATTTAATAACCAGTGTACCTGAATAACTGATTCTCTTGAACAAATAAAAGATACGGTGTCTAACTTTTCTGAATGATATTTAAGGCTTCTCAGAGGCATTTCCCAACGCCATCCTGGTGGATTAGCCTTTTTAAACGCAACCATTGCAGTGATGTCTTTATTCAGATCCTCTGAAAGAATCAATCCTTCCGGTATTCCGTCCGTATATTTATTGTTTCTGGTATCAATATCTGAAAGAAAGAGTATCAGGTGTTTTCTCGGTTTTGGCGGCCTGTTTGTGAGATATCTTGTGCGAGGCCTGAAAAATATAGGCTCCCAATAGTAAAGAACCCATACCATCGCACCGAAAAAGACAATATAGTTAATTTGCAATTTCGAGATAGTTCCTGTTTTTCCCTCAGCCCAAATGTCGAAAGTCTCCCAGATAACGTTAGATGCCAAATTCGCACTTAACACAGTAACCGCAGCAGCAATCCAAGGTAACAACTCCTTAAATCCTGATCAAATTGGTTCTATTTTTTCGTACTTCATGTCGTATCTCCTTTAACTGTAAACAGTTACAACACACGCTGAGAAGTGTTTGTTTTCCACAAAATAAATTTTTGGCATTTTTTTTTGCTTTGACAACCTCAGCCTGCTACCTCTTTATCAAACTCCCAAGTTCCTCCACACTTATTCCGGCATCTTTCAATATTCTGTTTAAGGTTCCCTTTTTAAGCGGATCATGAAGAGGGACTGTCAATTTTATTGTTTTTTCAATGGTTTTATACTGTAGTCGGACATGAGAGCCCTTTTGTCTTTCCACGAAAAATCCGTATTTTCTCAACGCCATGATCAATTTTTTCCCTGAAATAACAGGAAGATTTTTCATACAAACACCTCTGCTGTTTGTACTCCCTGATATTCAAACAATGCATCTTCATCCGGCTCAAGGTAAAGTTCAATAGCTTCCTTGATATTGTTCGCAGCCTCATCAAAAGTATCTCCTTCGGAAATACAGCCGG
>DAOWEW010000043.1 GCA_030638305.1 Desulfobacteraceae bacterium | reverse complement strand
TGCCATAGGACCAACTTTGCCGTTGTTTATGGTTAAAACTTTTTCGCCGTATTTTATTTCACCAACAGGCGAAATAACGGCAGCCGTACCTGATCCGAAAATTTCCTGAAGCTTTCCTGATTCGTGAGCATCAACCAACTCGTTAATACCGATCTTTCTCTCTGTAAGTTTCAAATCCCACATTTTCGCAAGCAAGATCACAGAATCTCTGGTGATGCCCGGAAGAATGCTTCCGCTTAACCCGGGTGTAATAATCTCATCATCTATTACAAAAAATATGTTCATAGATCCTACTTCTTCCACATATTTATGCTCAATTCCGTCAAGCCATAGAACTTGTGTATATCCATTTTTACTGGCTTCTTCGCCGGCATAAAGACTTGCTGCATAGTTCCCCGCTGTTTTGACATTACCAAGACCTCCGTTCACGGCTCTAACATGGTTTTTTGTAACCCAGATTTTAACCGGATTAAAACCTTCTTTATAATATGCGCCAACCGGTGAAAGAATAATAAACAAACGATATGTATTAGAGGCTCGAACTCCGAGAAACGGATCCATAGCAATAATTGTCGGTCGTATATAAAGGGAAGTTTCTTTTGCGCCCGGGACCCAGTTCTTTTCAATATTCAGCAACTGTTTCAGGGCAAAAAAAATAAAATCTTCATCAACTTCAGGAATGCAGAGAGCACGTGCGGATATATTAAGTCTCTTAAAATTATCTGTCGGTCTAAAAAGCCGGACAATGTTTGACTCTGCCTTAAATGCCTTGAGTCCTTCAAAAATCGACTGACCATAATGAAGAACCATTGTAGCCGGATCCATTGCTATGCTTGTGTATGGCTCTATGCGCGGATTATGCCATCCTTTTTCTAAATTATAATCCATATTAAACATGTGGTCTGTAAATATCGACCCAAAACCAAGATTGGAATCATCCGGCCGTTGTTTCAATTTATCGGATTTTGTAATAGTTATTTGCATTTAATTCTCCTCAAATAGCATAAGACCGGTTTTATAATCATAAGCTCTTTCAAGTGGTTTTCCTTTTAATTCCTGAAGATTGATTTCTCCTGCAAAAATAATTGTCTCTGAAAAAAGATGCCCTCCAATAATTTTATCTTGCTCATCACTTAAAACAATATGAGCATGTACAAATGGACTACCTTTTTTTATTGATACGTTACCGGTACATGATATGATTTCAAAAGGAACTTCTTCATTGGAAATTACATAAACTTGTTGTTTTTGATCATAACATCCTAAAGTAACGGATGAAACAGAACCAATAACTGAAAAAACGGCCATCCGGATTGATGTTTCTTTACAGAAATTCTCAACAGAGGTTATCAAATCCTTGCCATATGGAAGGGACCCTAAAAAAAAACGCCCGGGTTTAAATTCAGAACAAGATAAATTCATTATGCAAACAATGGGTTAGATTTGATTAAAAGCTTTCTTCTTATTTTTATTTTTTAATATATAAGAATATTTCCAATTTAAATCAAGGAATAAGTTTTTTAACAAAAGCTGATCTATTGACATCGTTTTTTTATTCGGATAGGAAAGAGCAAGTTTTTTTAAAATAAGCAACATGGACGAATTAACTCCTACGTTACCTAAACTGTATGAAAGGGAAATAATATGAATGAATTAAACAATATGCCCGGTATCGAACCGGTTAGATTTGGTCTTGACGACAAATTTAAGTTTAAATGCCATAAGGATATAAAATGTTTTACTAAATGTTGCAGGGGTATTAACATTAATCTTACCCCTTATGATATTATCAGGCTAAAAAATCGTCTACAGCTTTCATCTGAAGAATTCCTGGCAATCTACACTGAACCGCAGCTTTTAGAAAAAACAGATCTCCCTGTTGTAACCTTAAAGATGATGGACGATGATGAAAAATCATGTCCTTTTGTAAAAGATGTTGGTTGCATAATCTATGAAGACAGACCCACTACATGTCGTTACTATCCACTTGGAGTTGCCGCAATGAGTCACAAAGAAGGAGCAGATGATAAGGATTTCTATTTTTTTATTCACGAACCTCACTGCTTTGGTTTTGAAGAAGAAAAAGAGTGGACAGTACGTGAATGGCGTAAAGATCAGGGTGTTGACATCCATGATGACATTAATGCGGGTTGGACAGACCTGCTTGTCAGAAAGAGATCTTTTCCAAAAAATGTAATGCTCACCGAACAAAGCAAAACAATGTTTTTCCTGGTCAGTTACAATATTGACAAGTTCAGACAGTTTGTTTTTGAAAGTTCATTCCTTAAGCGCTACGATATAAAAAAAGAAACTCTTGAAAAAATAAAGAAAGATGAAATTGCTCTCTTAGAATTCGGAATCAAGTGGCTGAAATGGCTCATGTTTAAAGACGGTGATTTCAAACTGATTGAAAAGCAATCTGATTGATATTGAAATATGGTCGAGTAGTTGACTACTCGACCATGTTTTTAGGAACGTGTACGAAATAACTTCCCCAAGTAGGCGCATAGATTTGGGTCAGATTTGACCAATCGCAGATCGCAAAAGTTGAAGGAATAGCGAGCTATTTTAATACTTTTGTGATTTGAGATTGGTCAAAGGTGGCCTGAAGCTGTGATGCATAGTTGCGGAAGTTATTTCGTCTACGTTCCTTAGTATTCTTCATAAAAAAGTCCTTCACAGCTTGAAGGATCTTTTAAACGAGTCTCAATATCTACACCAAAAAAATCAGCTACCGGTTGGAATATTTCAGGGTTATCTGTCTGAACTTTTCGTGCTGCTTTAATAACTTTAACAAGACCATTTTTTGTCATTTTCCCCAAAGGCTTTCTGCATTCTCCGGAGGTCATACCAAGAATAGCCATGAGCACCTTTAACGCCAGAGGATTTCTCGCCCTGAACATCACTTCTCCATAAAGGGTAATTTCTTTGGTTTTAACAGTAACTATTTCAAAAAGTGGTTTTAATGCCGACAACAGTTTTCCTGCCTCAATCCGGTTCCCCTGCTTAAGAAAGTTAACCATTTCAGTAACAGCTTTGGGAGCAATATTTGAAATAACTGAAATAACTCCTGCTGCTTTTATCTGAGAATCAACCATCATATCATATGTCATTCCGTCATCGCCTGATAAAATGGTAAAATCATCTCCGCAACAAGCTCTGGTATGTCTCATATTTTCTATATTGCCCGTAGCCTCTTTGACGGTATTAATATTTTTAAACTCCTTGTTAAGGAAAGCCAGATCTTCCGGCAACAACTGTGTGCCGGTTCTTCCGGGAATTATATAAGGAATAATCTCAACATCAGGGAAGGCTTTGGCAACCGGTCCGATATACTCTTTGCGTATTTCAAGAGAACTGGGACCATTATAATATGGATCTACAAGCAATACCGCATCAACGCCAACATCGGCAGCGTGCCTCGTTGCTGCAATAGTTTCGTTGGTATTGTTACTTCCGGTGCCTGCTATGCAACCGCATTTACCCTTTGTTTTTTTTGCAACCTTTTCTATGATTTTGTTATGTTCATCCCATGTTAAAGAGGGGCTTTCACCTGTTGTTCCGACAGCCAAAATTCCCGTTATACCATTTTTTATCTGAAAATTAACAAGGTTATCAAGATTTTCATAATCAACGGAAAAATTATTAAATGGCGTTATAAGTGCTGTGAAACATCCTGTTATCATAAGAACCCCCTTATTGAAGAGAAGAAAAAAATTACCATCTGTAACTCTATAAGGAACGTGGACGAATTAACTTCACCAACTATGCATCATAGCTTCAGGCCGCCTTTGTTTGATCTCAAATCACAAAAATATTGAAATAGCTCGCTATTTCTTCAACTTTTGCGATCTGAGATCAAGCAAATTCGACCCAAATCTATGCGCCTACTTGATGAAGTTATTTCGTCAACGTTCCTAAAAACAAATGAAGCTGTGTTCAGTCCTTGCTAAGGAAATAAAATTATGAAACGACTTCCAATAGGGATACAAACATTTCGTGATATTATTTTAAACGATTATCTGTATGTTGACAAAATAGATAAAATACTTGATCTGGTAGAAAATCCAAAAGGCGTATATTTTCTCTCCAGACCGAGAAGGTTC
>DAOWEW010000247.1 GCA_030638305.1 Desulfobacteraceae bacterium | reverse complement strand
TGGCCACAGGATCGCCCTGTATAAATGTTATTTCTATTACCTCTGGTTTATCAGGCGCATTCATGGGAGAAACGGTCAGGGTAAACATATCCCCGGGCGGTTCTTTCCATGGATCTTCAAGGACACCACCTTCGTAACTGATGTGAAGCAGGTTCCTGTCTGTGCTGTATGGCTTTGCAGGTGTTACCGGTACCTTTATTTTATGTTTTCCTGCAAATTCCATAAGAGAAGTACGAGAGCCAAGCTCCCATTCACGCCACGGAGCAATAATATGAATATGAGGATCCAGGGCCAAGTAACTTAGCTCAAACCTGACCTGGTCATTTCCCTTGCCGGTTGCACCATGGCTTACGGCATCAGCCCCTTCGATTTTCGCAATTTCCATCTGACGCTTTGCTATAAGAGGCCTGGCAAGAGATGTTCCTAAAAGATATTGGCCTTCATATATCGCATTTGCACGAAATGCCGGAAACACATAATCAGCAACAAAGGTCTCCTTAAGGTCATCTATATAAACCTTCACTGCGCCGGTACCCAGGGCTTTTTCTTCTATATCATCAATCTCTTCTTCCTGACCTATATCAGCCGAAAATGCAACCACATCACATTTATAGGTTTCAATCAGCCATTTTAAAATTACAGATGTATCAAGGCCTCCTGAATAGGCTAAAACAACTTTTTTAATTCTTTCGGGCACAATAAAACTCCTTGAATTTACTTTATCAAAACTTCCAGTATTGCTTTATGCATATGAAGTTTATTCTCAGACTGATCCCAAACAACGGAATGCGGGCCCTCCAGAACTTCTTCACTCATTTCTTCACCCCTGTGAACCGGAAGACAATGCATTGTTATAACATCTTTTGAAGCATTTTTTAAAAGCTCTTGATTAACCTGAAAAGATTCGAAAACACTCTTTCTTGTACTGTGCTCACCCTCCTGCCCCATGCTGGCCCATACATCAGTATAAATCACATCAGCACCTTCTACTGCTTCAACAGGATCCGAAGTTACTATAATACTGCCGCATTTTCTCTCACGAGCCGTCTCCAATATATCGCTATCAGGATAGTATCCTTCGGGACATGCAAGCACAAGGTTTAATCCAAGCACGGCTGCGGCATTTATCCATGAGTGGGATACATTATTTCCGTCTCCAACCCAGGTTATTTTCAGATCCTCATAACCTCCTTTATATTCTATCACTGTCATTAAATCGCTTAAAACCTGGCATGGATGGTACAAGTCGGTTAAAGCATTAATAACCGGAATAGTGGAGAATTCTGCAAACTCTTTCAAAAGATCCTGAGAATAAGTTCTAATGGCAAGAGCATCCAAATATCTTGAGAGGACCCTGGCGGTATCTCTAACAGGCTCATTTCGAACCATCTGGGTGTCCTTTGAGCTTATAAAAATTGAAGCACCGCCTATCTGAATCATTGCCACCTCAAAGGAAAGGCGTGTACGGGTTGATGGTTTATCAAAAATAAGCCCAAGTGTTTTTCCTGCAAGAGGTCTTTTTTCAATGCTATTTTTTTGATTTTTTTTCAATTCCAGGGCTCGCTTGAAAAATAGCTCAAAATCCTCCCTTTCAAGATCTAAAAGAGTTAGTATGTCCTTGTTCATAGTAACCTCTCAAATAGTGTCCGAACGAAAATTAGCAGTTTTCGTTCAGGCACTAAACAATTCATCCAGACATGCCATCAAAGAATCAATTTCCTCTTTTCCTATGATAAGAGGAGGTATGAAACGTAGAATATTGCCCTGGATACAATTGATTAAAAAACCCTTATCCATACATGCTTTTACGATCTTGTTACCATCAATTTTGATCTTCATGGCAAGCAAAAGGCCTATCCCGCGAACATCAATAATTGATTCATGTTTGTTTTTAAGCCAGAAAAGCTTTTGTTTGAAATATTCTCCAATCTTTCGGCCGTAATCTATAATATTTTCTTCGGTAAGAATTTTAACAACTTCAAGTGAAGCTGCTGTAACAACCGGTGTTCCTCCAAAAGTTGAGGCATGTGAACCGGGCACAAATGCCTCTGCGATATGTTCTCTCGCCAGCATAGCTCCTATTGGCAATCCATTGGCAAGGGCCTTTGCCAGGGTCATCACATCCGGTTCAACTCCGAAATTTTCATAAGCAAAAAGCTTGCCTGTACGGCCAAGCCCTGTCTGAATTTCATCAAAAATCAGAAGTATGCCTGTCTCATCACAAATTCGTCTGACATTTTTAAGATATTCAGGAGCGGGACAGCGAACACCTCCCTCACCCTGGACAGGCTCAATTATAACCGCACATATTGAAGGATTGATTTTACTGCGCAAGGCTTCAATGTCATTGAACGGAACAAAATCAAAACCGCCAAGTACAGGCTCGAATCCCTTGCGTATCTTTTCCTGGCCTGTGGCAGACAGGGTTGCCATAGTGCGCCCGTGAAAAGATTTTTCCATGGCGATTATCCTGCAGCGGCCTTCTTCGCCTTTGTCATTGAAATATTTTCTTGCCAGTTTTATAGCCGCTTCATTTGCTTCAGCTCCACTGTTACAGAAAAAAACCCTGTCCGCAAAACTGTTGTTAACAAGCCATGATGCAAGCTCTGTCTGGGGCAGAGTATAATAAAGGTTGGAAACATGAAAAAGTATTTCCGCCTGCTTTGAAAGGGCCTTTGATATTCTTGGATGCGCATGCCCGAGATTGCATACCGCAATTCCTGCAACAAAATCCGTATAAGCTCGTCCATCTGAATCCCAGAGGGTGCATCCTTTGCCTTTTGTTATAACGATGGGAAATCTATTGTAAGTTTTTGCTATTACTTTATCTGCTTTATTTATTATTTCGCTTTTCATAGTTTTTATGTCGTAAGGGTTCGTTCAAAAATAAATTTACATTTTCAGGTGTCGAAACGCCCGCAAGGCAAGGCGCGAGGAGGGCGAATAACGGGCTATTTAACCAACGAGCAACGCAGTCATGCGGGATAGATCGGCGCATCAAAATGTGAAGTTATTTTTGAGTGAGCCCTAACTTCAGTTCCGATTCCCTTATCAGTAAAGAGTTCAAGCAGCAAAGCATGACGCTTGCATCCATTTATAATATGAGCCTTTTTAACATTATTATTAAGTGCACCGAGAGCGCACTCAATCTTTGGAATCATTCCTCCTGAAATTGCCTTGTTCTCAACCATCGTGCTGATTTTCTCCGTATCAATGGAAGAGATTAAAGCGCCCTCAGTGTTCAGAACTCCATCAACATCAGTAAGAAATATCAGACGTCCTGCAGAAAGAGCTATTGCGATTCTGCTTGCCACAATGTCTGCATTTATATTGTATGTTTCTCCCGAATCCCCCACGCCAACCGGCGCAATAATCGGGATAAAACCTTTTGCTGTCAATGTATTTATAATATCCGGATTTATCTGGGTAACATCTCCAACCATTCCCGGATCAATTATTTCAGGGGGTTTGTCCATATCCTCCTGATATATGACAGATAACTTTTTTGCTGATATAAGCCCTCCATCTTTGCCACTCAGCCCCACAGCCTTGCCGCCCTGCTTATTTATCTGAGCAACTATTTCCTTGTTCACCTTGCCGGCAAGAACCATTTCTACAACATCCATTGTAACTTCATCAGTGACACGTATACCCCTGACAAACCTGGGACGTATGCCCATCTGCTCAAGCACGGAATTAATTTGCGGTCCTCCACCATGAACAACAACCGGATTCAGCCCAACAAGTTTCAGCAAAGTAATGTTCCGTGCAAAAGCTTCCTTTAACTGATCATCAACCATGGCATGTCCACCATATTTAATAACGATGGTCATCCCGTAAAAACGTCTTATATAGGGCAGGGCTTCGATAAGTATGTCGGCTACATTGCGTGTCATAGCTACAGATCTTTTTACTACGGTTTACAGTTTACGGTTTACGGTTTACGGTTTACGGTTTAAAAAGTTGGCATCCTTCATATAGGTTTGAAAGAGGTGCAATACAAAAAAGTTACAAAAATTAATATGGCTATCCTTCCTCAGTGCCCTGAAAGGGGTAACCATACCAGCCTAGGGCAACGCCCCAGGAAAAGATTATATATTCCCCAAGAGCCCTGAAAGGGCGATACATAAAAATAAATATATATCACGCCCTTTCAGGGCTGATTGATTATGGGATATCAAAACCCCCAGGGCGTTGCCCTGGGCTAGTATATATAGCCCTTTCAGGGCTGATAATATAATAACTTTTTCATATTGCACCCGTTTGAAAGTAGTTTACACTTTTTATTGTAGGTTGGGTTAAGCGATCGCAATCGTTGGGTTTCTCTTGGTTTGTACCAAATTGTAATCTTCTGTTTTAAAACACAATATTTGTAGCATAGCGAACCCAACAAAACAAGTCGCTCAACCCAACCTACGCTGTTATCAATTTCCATAATTAGAATTGCTGATCCAACCTACAATGGTTTCAAAAAAAGTGTAAACTGACAAATGAAGGATGCCAAAAAGTTGATTGGTTCATAATGTTCATTCAATGAAATCAAGGGGCTGAGAAAAAAATCGTAAATCAATTAACTTGGAACCCTAAATCCTAAAACCTAAATCCCTGAACCGTAAACCGTGAACCGTAAACTTATAGTTTATAGTATATACCTTCTTAAATTCTCGTCGTCTTTGATATCTTTTAATTTGCCTGTTACATACTGCCCGTCAATTACTATTTTTTTATCTTTAGCGTCTTTAATATCTGAAGCGTTGAAAAGAATATCTTCGAGCATACATTCCATGAGCGTATGAAGTCTTCTTGCTCCTATGTTCTCAGTAAGATTGTTAACCTCTTCGGCGATTCGCGCTATTTCAGAAACAGCATTGTCTTCAAAGACAACTTCAACATCTTCTGTTTTTAAAAGCTCAATATACTGAAGAAGCAGAGCGTTCTTAGGCTCGGTCAGTATCCTTATAAAATCTTCTTTTCCAAGAGAATCAAGCTCTACTCTGATTGGAAATCTTCCCTGGAGTTCCGGTATCATATCAGAAGGCTTGATTGTGTGAAAGGCTCCGGATGCTATAAAAAGGACGTGATCTGTTTTAACCGAACCGTACTTTGTGGTAACTGTACTCCCCTCAACAATGGGAAGAAGATCGCGCTGAACCCCCTCTCTGGACACATCCGGCCCATGCCCGCCGCCATTCCCGACAATTTTATCTATTTCATCAAGGAAAATTATACCTGACTGTTCAACTTTATCAATCGCCCTGCTTACGACTTTATCCATATCCACAAGGGCCTGGGCCTCTTCCTGTGCAAGGATTTCCATACCTTCCGGAACTTTAATTTTTCTCTTTTTTGTATTTTTAGGCATCATTCCGCCTAACATGTCTTTGAAATTAAAGCCCATCTCTTCCATTCCCATGTTTGAAAAAACTTCCACAACAGGCATGGCTCTTTCCGAAACATCAAGATCCACAAACCTGTTATCAAGCTTTCCTTCACGAAGCATGGAGCGAAGTTTTTCTCTTGTGGAAGAAGACCCATCCGTACTACTGGTTACAAGCTCAAGGGGCGTTTCCTTTAAATCTTCATCATTTTTGACCTCCTTGATCTTTGGCTTTGGAAGAAGCAGATCAAGCATTCTTTCTTCGGCAACCTGCCATGCCTTTTCCCTGACAGCTTCCTTTTCTCTTGATTTCAGCCTGTTTACAGTCAGCTCAAGAAGATCCCTTACCATGGACTCAACATCCCGGCCCACATATCCGACTTCGGTAAATTTGGAAGCTTCAACCTTTACAAACGGAGAATCAGTCAAAATAGACAAACGCCTTGCAATTTCGGTTTTTCCTACGCCGGTAGGACCGATCAATATAATGTTTTTCGGCATAATTTCTTCGCGAATGTCTTCCGGAACATGCTGCCTTCGCCAGCGGTTTCTTAAGGCAATTGCAACAGAACGCTTGGCTTTGTGCTGACCAATAATATACTTATCCAGTTCTTTAACTATTTCTGATGGTTTTAGATCTCTCATATCGACTTTCTGTTCCTTACATCTCTTCTATGGTAAAAGAATCATTTGTAAATACACAAATGGATGCCGCTATTTTCATCGCCTCTTCCACAATACTCCTTGCATCAAGGTCTGAATGCTTTATAAGT
>DAOWEW010000144.1 GCA_030638305.1 Desulfobacteraceae bacterium | reverse complement strand
TGTATGAAACAGGAGTTACAGTATGTAAAGAATCCATGGATAAATATAACGAATTTGTTGAACGTATGCCATCATTAGAAAAGTGGTTTTTGACTATTTCTCCTGGTTATTTTGAATGATTATTTTTTTCCATCTCCCTAACCTATTGGAACTATTCGTCCACGTTCCTAATTATGAAGTAGACCTCAAATCAAAGACAATAGGTAAATGGATAACAAAATTGCTTCCTTCACCAGGGTTGCTTTCAACTGTTACGTATCCCCCGTGTGTCTGTACAATATGTTTAACAATGGCAAGACCCAGTCCTGTTCCTCCGAGCTTACGGCTTCTGGCTTTGTCCACTCTGTAGAATCTTTCAAAAAGGCGTGGAAGGTGTTTTTTTGGAATTCCGATTCCATAATCCTTAAAACTTATACATACCTCGGTTTCTGTGGTAACTGCCTCAACCTGAACCAATCCACCTTCTTCACTATATTTTATTGCGTTATCAAGGAGATTTACCACAGCCTGTTCTAAAAGTGGAGGATCTATTTTTGTAGAAACATCTTCCTGACATATCAGACCGACTTTTATTTTTTTTGCTTCTGCTTTTGCCCGGCAGATCTGAATAGCGGTTTTAATAACACTCCTGATATTACTTTTTATAAGCTTTATTTCTTCACTTTTATCTCTCTGCTCAATTACTGAAAGGCGCATAAGATCTTCTATTATAGCAACCAGACGATTGACGTGTTTTTCGATAATATTTAAAAAGTGCTTAGCTTCGTCAGGATTGTCCATTGCTCCGTTACTTAAAGTCTCAACAAAGCCTTTTATTGCTGTAAGAGGTGTTTTGATTTCATGGGAAACGTTGGATACAAATTCTTTTCGCATATTTTCCAGGCGCCTTAGCCGGGTCACATCGTTCAATACAATAAGTATGCCTATAACTCTTTTATTTTCGCATAGAAAAGAAGTGGTCCGGACATTCAAAAGGCTTTCTTCATCCTGATAAAGCATGATATCGCCTTCTATATGGTCGCCGCTTCCAAGAACGCTTTTGACAATTTTCTGCAGCTCGGAGTTTCTGATCACTTCCTGAATGCTTCGCTGTTCCAGATCATATGGATTGCTTTTAAACATCCGGGCGGCTGCCTGATTTATACTGATGATTTTTTCATCTCTATCAATAGCGATTATACCCTCTTCCATGCTGGAAAGAACGGCTTCAAGCTCGTTACGCTGTTTTAGTGCTGTCTTTATTCGTTCATCCAGTTGCGCGGCCATACGGTTCATTGCTTCAGCTAAATTTCCCATCTCTTCTGTATCAGGAGCAGGCATTCTATAAGCCAAATCACCGCGAGCAAATTGCTCCGCTCCTTTTTTCATTTCCTCTATTGGCCGGCTTATACGTTTAGAAATAAACAGGCTGATTCCGGCAGCAAAAAACGCTATGAATAAATATCCGAAGCCTATCTGAATCTGAATTGATTTCAATTCATCGTATATTGAAGTTATTGGAATTGAAGTACGTAAGACAGCAATGACCTCATTGTTCTTCTCCAATGGTATCGCAACATACATCATATCTTGTCGAAGTGTGGTGCTGTATCTGATAGAATTCCCGACATTACCCTTCAAGGCCTCTCCTACTTCAAAACGATCAGCATGGTTATCCATATTTTCCGGCGTCTCTTCAGAATCACCTAAAACTCTTCCTGAAGGCAGTATAACGGTAACTCTTGTTAGTGACTGCCAGCCGGCAGCTTTACAAATAGAATCGACTGACATTCCATCCAAAGGTACAATGTAGTTACCTACCTGTTTTTCCAATAAATGTGCTCTTGATTTGAGGTCCGCGGCAGTCCGCTCAAGAAAAAAATTTCTAAAGGCACTTGATGCAAAAAGGCTTACCGCAAGAAGTGAAATTAGTGTGATAAGAAGATAAGAAGGATATAGCTGCCAAAGCAGCCGTTTCTTTTTTTTCATGGATTTTCCCTGAATCTGTACCCTACCCCTCTTACAGTTTCTATGTATCTGCCACAGGAGCCGAGTTTTTTCCGCAACCCAACAATCTGAACATCAACGGATCTATCCGTAACCGGGTAATCATCTCCACGAACCGCATCAACAATCTGAGTGCGCGTAAAGACCCACCCCGGTCTCTTTGCAAGATAATAAAGTACCTGGAACTCAGTAAATGTCAAATCAACAGGCTTTCCATTTGCAAGGATCTCTCGCTTGTGAGTATTAATTACAATATCGTGTACCTGAATAAGCGACATATCATCGGGTTCCTCCTTCTTTTTCCTGCGGATAACAGCACGTACTCTTGCAATTAATATTCTTGGGCTGAAAGGCTTGGTTACGTAGTCGTCAGCTCCAAGTTCCAAACCGGTAACAATATCTGCCTCCTCTCCTTTTGCCGTTAACATAATGATTGAGACATGCTTTGTTTTTGAATCACTTTTCAAGATTTTAGTAACTTCAAGTCCGTCAATTCCAGGAAGCATGAGATCCAGGACTATAAGATCCGGTTTTTCTGAAGATACTTTTTGAAGGCATCTCTCACCGGAAGATGCGCAAATTACCTGATAGCCTTCTCTATCAAGATTATATTTTACCAGCTCAAGGATATCTTCTTCGTCATCTACAACCAGGATACATTTTTTTGTCATAGTCCTCGTTCCTTACACAGTTCAGTTAATGGACAAACATTACAGGCCGGCTTTCTTGCTTTGCAAATAGCCCGTCCGAAATAAATAAGCTGTAATGAAAAGTCGCTCCATTCCTTTTTGGGAATTATTTTCATAAGATCAAACTCTATTTTAACAGGATCTTTGTTTTCTGTTAGACCAAGTCTTTTTGAAATCCTTGCCACATGAGTATCCACTGCTATTCCCGGAATTCCAAAACCAGCACCCAATACAACATTAGCTGTTTTGCGCCCTACTCCCGGCAGCTTTATCAATTCATCCAAAGAGTCAGGGACATTGTCTTTGTATTTTTCAATCAACATCTTTGAGCTGTTTTTAATATTTTTTGCCTTGTTTCGGAAAAAACCGGTTGGACGGATCATTTCCTCAATTGTCTTATTGGAGGCATTGGCAAAATCGTAAGGAGTTTTCAGGTTTTTAAATAATTTTTTTGTTACTGAATTAACCTGTTTATCCGTACACTGAGCAGATAGCATAGTTGCCACAAGAAGCTCAAATGGATTTATGTAATTAAGTTGTGTCTTGACATTTGAGAATGTCATTCTTAGTATTTTACGAATCTTATCTGAACGCGTTTTAATATTCATAATCGTTTTATACTGTTACGAGTTTATACCTTAATTGAGCTTTTAGCCGTTAGCACAATAATTTCAATATATTGCCAAAGGTCAACATTTCACCAAATGAGTGAAAATCGAATCAATGGTAACCCTTTGAAATAATAAAAGCTAATCACTCATTTTAAATTATACCATGGTATCATCCTTAAAAAAAGTTCGTGCACTGGGTTTAAGCTCCGGAGGTTTAGACAGCATCCTGGCAGCGCTGATTTTGCGTGATCAGGACATAGAGGTTGAATGGATATCTTTTGAAACACCTTTTTTCTCATCAGAAAAGGCGCAACAGGCAGCATGCAAAACAAACATACCTGTAACAATAAAAAATATTACTAAAACCTATCTTGAAATGCTGAAAAATCCCCGATGCGGATACGGAAAGCATATGAACCCATGCATGGACTGCCATGCTCTGATGTTCAGGCTTGCAGGCACAATAATGCAAAACAAAGGCTTTAGTTTTGTTTTCAGCGGCGAAGTGCTTGGCCAGCGTCCCATGTCTCAGACTAAGTCATCTCTCCGTTATGTTGAGAAACATTCGGACATTGACGGCTACATACTTCGGCCTTTGAGCGCCGGAAGACTGCCTTTAACCATTCCTGAAAAAGAGGGTCTTGTAAACAGAAAGTTGCTGCTTGATATTTCCGGAAGGTCACGCAAACCCCAGATGAAACTTGCTGAAAAATTCGGTATTACAGAATATCCTAATCCGGCAGGCGGCTGTCTTCTCACCGATAAAGGATATGCCACCCGTCTTAAGGATCTTTTCAGCCACCAGAACACTTACACTGAAAAAGGACTGCATCTGTTGAAGTATGGCAGACATGTTCGTTTAAACAATAATACAAAACTGATTATAGGACGTACCAAACAAGACAATGAAAACATAATAAAATATCACGACTCATCAGGGGATATAATTATAAAAGTAAAAGATTTTCCGAGCCCAATAGTCCTGGTGCCGCACAAAGCAAGTAAAGATATGATAATAAAGGCCGCAGCAATCTGCGTCGGTTACAGCAAAGCGCCAGCCAATACACAGGTTGATGTGAGCGTTGTTAATTCATGCGGAAGTGACACAATAAAAGTAACAGAAATATCGCCGGAAAAAATCAAAGCACTCTTGATCTAATTCGTAACGGTTCACGGTTTACGGTTAGAGAGAGATAAAGTCAGAACACACCGTAATCCCTCACATAAAATATAAACTTTAGCGCTCACGCTTGCCTGCCGCTGGCAGAACTGAATCTCTGTCCGATACGTTTTGATCAACCGTAAACCGTGAACTGTTAACCGTGAACCGTGAACCGTGAACCGCTGCATTCGCGCTGAGCTGTCCGCATGCTGCCGATATATCCCGGCCCTTACTGCGGCGAATTATAGTAGTATAATTTTTTCTGACCAGGATTTCCCTGAAGGTGTTTATCACTGATTCTTCCGGCCGCATGAAATCGCTGCCCTCATGTTCATTAAAAGGTATAAGATTAATTTTTGAGGGTATCTGCCTGAGCAGCTCCGCAAGCTGATTTGCATTCTCAGAAGAATCATTTATTCCTTTTATAAGAATATACTCAAATGTAATTCTGCGTCTGGCTCCTAAATTATATCTGCGACATGCATCAAGCAGCTTTTCCAGTGGAAACCTTTTATTTACAGGCATAAGGAAGTTGCGCATCTCATTATCTGTTGCATTTAATGATACTGCAAGGTTAACCTTTGTTGCATTTCCAAGAGCAGAAAATTGTGATACAAGACCTGCTGTAGAAATCGTAACTTTGCGGTTCGAAAATCCGAGTCCTGAATCAGCATCCGTAATGGTGGCAATTGCTCCAACGACATTTTTAAAATTTGCCAGCGGTTCCCCCATTCCCATAAAAACAACATTTGTAATACGTTTTGAACAAATTTTATCTTTCAAGGTGTCACGTACCTGGGCTATTATTTCACTTTTTGATAAATTGCGCATAAAACCGCTTTGTGCAGTAAGACAGAATCTGCAACCCTGCGCACAGCCCACCTGACTTGATATGCAAAGTGTATCATGATTCTTTTCCGGAATCAGCACACTCTCAATATGATTTCCATCTTCAAGTCTGAAAAGGTACTTTTCGGAACCATCCCGCGATGTTTCAATATGAATTCTATCAAGTCGGTTAATAGTAAAATCAAGGGAAAGAAGCTTTCTGATCTCTTTGCCAAGATTTGTCATTATATCAAATGTGTCTGCCTGTCGACTGTAAATCCATTTAAAGACCTGGCCTGAGCGATAATTCTCTATGCCACGATCTTCAAACCATGAAGACAATTGTTCTTTGCTTAAATCTTTAATATCTGTTTTGTTTATTGAAATTGTCATTTTTTATATTTTTACAGGATTATTTTTGCTTGACATAACACTTGATAGATATTAATTTCAACTCTTTTAGAGCATTGATGATAATATAAGTTGTTAGGTATATTATGTTTGACAATCTGACTGACAAGCTTGATTCAGTATTTAAAAAACTAAAAGGGCACGGCAAGTTAAGTGAAAAAAATATAGCCGAAGGCCTGAAAGAAGTTCGCATAGCTCTTCTTGAGGCTGATGTTCATTATAAAGTTGTAAAAAAACTTATTGCCGATATCAAGGAAAGATCTTTAGGGCAAGAAGTTATGGCCAGTCTTACGCCAGGTCAGCAAGTCGTCAAAATTGTCAATGATGAATTAACGGAAATTATGGGAAACCGGCACGAAGAGTTGAATCTTTCCGGTTCAAAACCTGCATCTATTATGCTGGTTGGTTTGCAAGGTTCAGGCAAAACAACTACAGCAGGAAAACTTGCTGTTTTTTTAAGAAAACAAGATAAAAAGCCTTACCTTGTACCGGCAGATGTTTATCGTCCTGCTGCTATTGATCAGCTCAAAAAACTCGGTGAACAACTATCTGTTCCTGTGTATTCTTCCACAGTAGAAATGGATCCGGTGCAGATATGCCGGCAAGCCAAAATTGCAGCACAGCAAGAGGGATGCGATATTCTTCTTCTTGATACTGCCGGACGCCTGCATATTGATGAAAATCTGATGGCCGAACTCTGTAACATTAAGGATGCAGTTAAGCCGTCTGACATTCTTCTTGTTGCTGATGCCATGACGGGGCAAGATGCTGTAAATATAGCAAAAACATTTGACAATACTCTGGACATTGGTGGTATTATTCTCACCAAGATGGATGGTGATGCACGTGGCGGTGCAGCAATTTCCATCAAATCAATAACTGATAAACCAATTAAATTTATTGGTGTTGGTGAAAAACTTAGTGAACTGGAACCTTTTCATCCGGACAGGATGTCCTCAAGAATACTTGGAATGGGAGATGTCCTTACTATTATTGAAAAGGCCCAGTCTATGGTTGATGAAAAAAAGACTGCCGAACTTGAAAAAAAGCTAAAAAAAAATGAGTTTACATTAGATGATTTTCGGGATCAGATGGTTCAGATACGCAAGATGGGTTCAATAAAAGATATATTAGGCATGATACCGGGTTTTAGTAAAAACAAACAGTTTAAAAATCTTGAAGTAGATGGAAAAGAATTTGTCCGAATAGAAGCCATAATTAATTCAATGACGCCTCAGGAACGTCGGCAGCATACCATAATAAATGGAAAACGAAGGAAAAGAATAGCCAAAGGCAGTGGTACAAGGATTCAGGATATCAACAAGCTTCTGAAAAGTTATACCCAAATAATGAAAATGATGAAAAAAATCAGTAAGGGCGGCATGAACGGATTAAGTAAAGGTATGCTGCCTTTCTAAGGAGTTAAAAAATATGGCGGTTAAAATTAGATTGGCCAGACACGGCTCAAAGAAACGACCATTTTATAGAATTGTTGTGGCTGACGTTGAAAGCCCAAGAGATGGAAAATACCTTGAAGCTGTGGGGACTTATAATCCTTTAAAAGATCCGGTTGAAGTTTTTCTGAAGGAAGAGCGAATCAAATACTGGATGAATCAAGGGGCTATCCCTACAAATACTATAAAAAGCCTTTTAAAAAAAGAAGGTTTGTGCGCGAATCCTGCTTAGGTTCAATTGTTTATCCTGAATCTCAATACTAATAAAGGAGATGGAGCTATGAAAGATCTGATTAAGTATATTGCACAGGCACTGGTAGATCATCCGGAACAAGTATCTGTTTCAGAGGTAGAGGGGAACCAGACTTCAGTACTTGAACTTAAAGTAGCAAAGGATGATCTTGGAAAGGTAATTGGGAAACAAGGCCGAACAGCACGGGCAATGAGGACTATATTAAGCGCTGCCTCTGCCAAGATAAAAAAACGCTCGGTTTTAGAGATTATAGAATAACATAAGTGGAAGATAATAACTATCTTCTTATTGCAAAGATAGTTGGCACGCATGGTCTGAAAGGGACATTCAGGGTCTATTCTTATGCTGAATCTTTCTCTGTCTTTAAAGCAGACAGTTTGATTCTCATGAGAAATACAAAAGGATCTGAAAAGATCCATGTGATTAACTGGGCAAAACCTCTCAGGAAAACCATTTTATTGTCTCTAAGAGGTATTAGTACCATATCTCAGGCAGAGGCATTAATTGGTTCCGAGCTTTTTATAAGCAAAGCGGATCTTCCGGAACCGGAAGACGGAACCTATTACTGGTTTGATCTTATAGGCCTTTCTGTTTTTACAATAGATAACGAGTACATCGGAAGCGTTGAATCAATAATTCAAACAGGCGGCAATGATGTCTTTGTTGTGAAAGACGGGGATAAAGAAATTTTGATTCCCGGAATTGAATCAGTAGTTTTATCAATAGATTTTAATCAGAAAATAATGACGGTGGATTTGCCCAATGGTTTATAAATGGGTGGTTTATGAATAAATGAATTTCACTGTCCTTAGTATCTTTCCTGAAATGTTTGAGCCTTTCCGGGCGCACGGCATTATAAGAAGGGCTATAGAACGAAATAAAATATCCGTTTCCACCATAAATATCAGAGATTTTGCAGAAGGCAGGCATAAAATCACTGATGACCGTCCTTATGGCGGTGGTTGCGGAATGGTTATGAAACCGGAACCACTTGCCGGTGCTATTCGATCTGCCCAAAAAAAATCTCCTGATTCTATAACTATTCAGCTCACACCTCAGGGCAGAGTTTTTAATCAAAAGATTGCTCAACAGTTTGCATTATATGATGGGCTTATTCTGGTTTGCGGTCGATACGAGGGAATAGATGAACGTATCTGCCAGAATTTCATAGACGATGAAATTTCGATAGGCGATTATGTACTTACCGGAGGCGAGCTGGCATCAATGGTGCTGATAGATGCTGTAACCAGGCTAATCCCCGGTGTACTGGGTGGAGTGGATTCTGCTGAAAAAGACTCATTTTCGGATGATCTTTTAGAGCATGCTCAATATACAAGGCCAGAAACTTTTGAAGGCAAAGACGTGCCCGAAGTTCTTCTGTCCGGTCACCACAAAAAAATCGAAGAGTGGAAGCTGGAGACATCGCTGATCCGCACCTTTCTGAAAAGAAAAGATCTGTTGAAAAACAGACTGTTAACTGAACAGGAAATAGAAATTCTTAAAAAGTGGTGCCTGGATATTGAAAAAATTATATACTCCCAATCTTTACGTAGCTTTGATGCATTATCCGGTTCTCAATAAGAACGGAGAAATAATTACATCTGCCGTAACAAACCTTGACCTGCATGATATAGCAAGAACGGCAAAAACTTATGGGATAAGAAAATTCTTTATTGTTACACCATTAAAGGATCAGAAAGAACTTGTTAAAAAACTTGTATTGCACTGGACTGATGGAACAGGCGCAAGATATAATCCAAAAAGACGGGAAGCTTTAGAGCTGATAAGCTTAAAAGATTCTTTAGCTGAAATAATAGACCATCTCAAGAACACAGGCGAAGACTGCCCAAAGACAATTGTTACTTGCGCAAAACAGAAAAATAAAAGTATAAGCTTCAGCAATCTTCGCAACAAACTTAAAGACGGCAAACCATATATCCTGGTTTTCGGGACTGCCTGGGGGCTTTCAGAAAATTTCATTGCCGAAGCCGATTATCTTCTTGAACCGGTCATGGGAGACTCAATTTACAACCACCTCTCGGTTCGCTGTGCAGCAGCCATTATAATGGATAGACTGGTGGGAAACTAAAAATCCGAATAAAGGAAAATAATATTATGCAAATAATAGATCAATTAGAAAAAGAAATGATGCGGCTTGATTTGCCTGATTTCGTTGCAGGCGATACTGTTACAGTTAATGTTAAAATAAAAGAAGGTGAAAAGACGCGTATTCAGGCTTTTAAAGGTGTTGTAATAAGCAAACGCAAAGGCCTGGCAAATGCCACATTTACCGTTCGCAAGGTATCTTATGGTATTGGAGTCGAGCGTATTTTTCCTCTCCACTCTCCGATAATAGATAAAATTGAGGTTGTTTCCAGAGGACGGGTGCGGCAATCAAAAATTTATTATCTGCGTAAACTCAAAGGCAAAGCCGCTAGAATAAAAGAACGTCGTTTTACTTAATTGGCTTATGAAACAAGACTTGTGGTTATTTGAATCAAAAGCTGGCGAAAAAGGCTTTTCATATATTGCAGGCACTGATGAGGCCGGCCGAGGACCATTGGCCGGCCCAGTTGTTTCTGCAGCCGTTCTTCTGCCCACCTCCTTTCATGATCCCGATATTATTGATTCAAAGAAATTAACACATAGAAAAAGGTCTTACCTGTATGAAAAGCTTTACGACCATGCTGTTTCAATAGGTATAGGAATAATCGACAATATCGAAATTGATAGAATCAATATCCTTAATGCATCACTTCTGTCCATGGCCATATCTGTTAAAAACCTCAGACCTCAACCTGATTATCTTCTAATAGACGGCAAATTCCGGATACCGATAGATAACCTGAAACAGGAAACCATTATTCGGGGAGATAGCCTGAGCATATCCATTGCCGCTGCATCCATTATTGCAAAGGTAACAAGAGACCGGCTTATGGAAAGGTATCATCAGGATTATCCTCAATTCGGATTCTCACAACACAAGGGATATCCAACCAGGGCACATAAAGAAGCAATCAAAACGTTCGGATGCTGCCCGATTCACAGACGAAGTTTCAGGGGAGTCAAGGAATATAACGGTTGACGGTTAAGGGCGGTTTACGGTTGACAGTTCACAGTTAACTGTTGATCAAAATATATCAACTATAAGCTGATAAGAAGTACAACAATTATAATTTCGAAGAATAACACCCCTTCGCACCGTAAACCGTCAACCGTAAACCGCCCTTAACCGCTACTAACATGCTAAGCAAACAGCAGGATTTTGGGAAAAAAAGTGAATCAATTGCAACTACCCATCTGAAAAAACATGGTTACAAAATTCTGGAACAAAATTACCGAACAAAACTGGGTGAAATTGATATTATTGCAAAAGATAAAGATACACTTGTCTTTGTTGAGGTTAAGGCAAGAAAGTCAAACCGGTTCGGAAATCCAAAATGGGCTGTAACGCCCAGGAAACAGAAAAAAATTTCAATGGTGGCCTTGTTGTATATGAAATCCACAAAGCAGAGTAATGTAAAAGCAAGATTTGATGTGGTAGCTATCAGTTCAGCAAAGGACAAGCCAGGTATAGAAATAGTAAAAAATGCCTTTGAACTCGCCTATAAATGATTCGGAGAAGAAAAATAAAGGCAACCTTTATATAGTTGCAACTCCCATCGGAAACAGAGATGATATCACCATAAGAGCTCTGAATATACTTGAGCAGGCAGATATTATTGCAGCAGAAGATACAAGGCATACCGGCCGATTTCTATTGCATCACAACATTAAGGGCAATCTTGTTTCCTGTCATGAGCATAATGAAAAAAAACGAACACCAGGTCTTATTAAAAAGCTTACACAAGGATTGTCTGTCGCCCTTGTATCAAATGCCGGCACACCTTCTGTGGCTGATCCGGGATATTGTTTAATAAAGTCAGCCATTGCAAACAATATCAAGGTCGTACCTATTCCAGGTGTATCTGCTGCCATTACGGCTCTAAGCGTAGCAGGCCTGCCCACTGATTCCTTTACTTTTATCGGATTTCTCTCAAAAACAAAGAATAAACGCTTCAAGCAGTTAAGAGAACTTGCCAGCGAGCAAAGAACAATAATATTCTATGAATCTCCAAAGCGTATTTTGATGCTTTTGAAGGAACTTATAGATGTTATGGGTGATAGATATAGTGTTCTCTCCCGTGAGATGACCAAACTGTATGAAGAATTTATAAGGGGGAGTTTATCTGAAATTCTCAGCAGCATAAAGGAACGTCCTGTTGTGAAAGGTGAGTGCACTCTCCTTATAGCCGGGTGTAAAGAGAATAAAGATGTTTCCATGGAATTTGCAAGAAGCGAAATAAAAAACAGGCTGAAAATAACAGGAACCAGGCTTTCCGAGCTTGTAAAAGAGATAGCAAAAAAATACGATCTTCCTAAAAATAAGGTATATGATGAAGCGTTGAAAATGAAAGATGAAAGGGACTACCTTAAGGCGCTGTCATAACTAAACGAAAACCGAGATAGCGGCTTTTGAAGCTCTGGATATCCCTGAAACGATTCGCTGAGCGGCATTGAGCGGCATCGTTAAGCCAACTGCCGCCTTTAAAAACCCGGCGCGTACCTGATGCCGACCCTTTAGGATCAATAAGATATTGATATGGATATCTCCCATACCGGTCCTGACACCACTCCCAAACATTTCCATGCATATCATACAACCCCCATTTATTAGGCTTTTTTTTGCCTACAGGGTGAGTCATTCTCTCTGAATTTGCAGAGTACCAACCAATCTGATCCAGATTCGCATTATGCACGAATTCTTTTTTCGTAATATCACCGTTAGTAAATGCTGTTTTGCTTCCAGCCCTGCATGCATACTCCCATTCAGCTTCGGTTGGAAGGCGGTATTTCTTTGTGTTTTCCTGCTTGTTCAACTTTCGTATAAATTTTTGACAATCATCAAAAGAAACAGACTCTATTGGACAATCTTCCCCGCTGTCCTTGAAATATGATGGGTTACTTTTCATAGCTTTGCGCCACTGCCCCTGTGTCACTTCGGTTGTCTGGATATAAAACTTCTTTGTCAATGTCACACTGTGCTGTGTTTCGTCGTTGTCACGGCCAGGCTCGTCAGCCGAGCTTCCCATCATGAATGTCCCTGGCTTAATCAACACAAACTCCATATCAAAGAATTGGATTATGTTTTTGGATTGGACGACCTCTGACTCTAACTTCGGTTTTGATTTCGGCTTTTGTTTATTACCTGGTTCCAACTCTGCCGCAACTTCCGGATATTTAACCGCAATAGACTTCAAGGCGACATCTTTCATGTCCTTTCCAAATGGAGACAAAATAATTTCCTGATACGTGCGGATATCTTTCTTTTTTATTTCTTTTTTCAGACGTTTGATCTCGGTCAGGCGTTTTGCTTCTTCTCTTTGCTGTTTACTTTTTAACTTTTCAAGCTGTTTTTGCAGTTTTTCTCGCTTATGTACAATAGTAAGCATGACATCCAGAGTATTGTAGCTTCTTGCTGCCTGTGCATCAAGTTTTACGATTTCCGCTTTGCAACGAGCAATTTCCACTTGCTCCTTCTCACGTGCTGCCCAGTGTTTTGCTTCCATATGTGACTGCGGGTCAGACGCCTTCATGTCCGCTTCCGTGTCCGATCCGTACGCAAGTGAGTTGTTTCCGATCGCCATAATCGCATTACCGGCAAAGCCACCAATTCTTACGCTCCCACCAATGATGCAGATAACACCCAAAACGGCTCCAATAATAGCTGATACCATCAATTTTTTATTCAACTTGTCCTCCCCGGCGGCATTTTTTGAAATCCATACATTGCTCTCCCCTACCGTAGCCACCTGTTGCAAAAATCGCATAAGGATTCTTGTTTATACCCATTATAGGGCAGACTTCGCTTCTTGCAAAACTTTCACGAAAATAATCGTCTAAAATCCTGGCATGATGCTCCCCAAAAAGGGTCAAACGTAAACCCCCATCTGTACATCTGTAGTCATGCAAATCTATCTGTTAACTCGAAACTATATTCATTGATGTCTTCACTTCCTCTTCAACCATAGCCCATATCTGTCGTTTTAATTTTAGATATTCATCAGTGAGTTGAACCTCATTCTTTCCAGAATGGGGGAGTTCGATGTCATAAATGTTTTTGACTGTTCCTGGTCGAACAGACATAACAACAATTTTATTGCTTAAAATAAGCGCTTCATCAATAGAGTGAGTGATAAAGAGCACAGTTTGTCCCGATTCATTGACAATTCTTAAAAGCTCTTGCTGCATGATCTGCCTCGTCATTGCATCCAGGGCTGCAAAAGGCTCATCACACAACAGGATGTCAGGCTTATTTGCCAGTACCCTGCATAGAGCAGTACGCTGGCGCATTCCTCCTGACAGCTCCCCGGGGTAGGCATCTTCAAATCCTTTTAAGCCAACCATTTCTATGTACCTCGCTGATTCCTCTCTTCGCACCTTTTTAGAAACGCCGTTTATTTTAGGCCCGAACTCAACATTTTTTCTCACACTCAGCCATGGAAATAAGGCATAATGTTGAAAAATCATACCACATCGCGGTTCAATTTTTGTTATAGGCTGCCCGTCAAGTAAAATGTTCCCTGAACTGGGAGTTAAAAATCCTGCGACCATGTTAAGGACAGTTGTTTTGCCGCATCCGGAAGCGCCTACTATTGTTAATATTTCACCTTTTTTAATCTCAAGGGAAAAATCTTTTACTGCTACAATATCACCTTTACGTAAAGAAAAGCGTTTTGTTATATTATCAAATTTAATTAATGTTTCGCTCATGTTCCGGAAGTTTTAGGGACTTGGAAGTAAATAATATACCAAGATTGCGCAGGATTTTTGTTCATCTTCAAGGCGCGGCTGAAAGCGCATAGCGGGCTATGTAACGGAAGCCGCAACGCCGAAGAGGGGCAAAAAGACAAGCAAGATGGTATATTATTTATTTCCAAGTTCCTTACTTTGATAGGGCAAAAGCACTCTTTCTAACCCGCGAAAAAGAATATCCAATACCAGCACTGTAACACTGATACTAATCATGCCCACAAGAACCTGACCGGTATCAGACCATTCTTTAGCAGTCCAGATTCGAAATCCTAAACCACTATTAGCGCCAACCAT
>DAOWEW010000115.1 GCA_030638305.1 Desulfobacteraceae bacterium | reverse complement strand
TATTGAGCTTGTCAAGTTTATTAATCCTGCCGGGCTAAACAGCATAGGCAGAAATCTATATCTTGGTACATCAGCTTCAGGTGATCCTGTTACCGGTATTGCCGGAGAAGATGGGTTCGGTACCATCAGTCAAGGATACCTGGAAATGTCTAATGTTAGCGTGGTTGATGAGATGGTCAATATGATTACTGCCCAAAGGGCTTATGAAATTAACAGCAAAGCCATCCAGGCCTCCGATGAAATGTTGCAAATGGCAAACAATCTTAAACGATAAGTTAATAAAATGAAAAGCTTAAAGCAAAAAAGCTCAAAGCAAAAAAAAATTGTCGGTTTTATTCTCTGCCTGTCACTCTTTTTTTCTATATTGGGAATATCGGCGGATTTGTTTGCTGCGGATATAATTAGTATAAGGGTTTTAAAAAAGGCGGAGATAGAAGCTGATAAGATATTGCTGGGAAAAATTGCCGTGATCAAAGGTGAAGACTCTGAGTTTGTTCAAAAACTACAGGCTATTGTCGTTGGAAGGGCGCCTTTGCCCGGAAAGTCACGTCAGATTGATGAACATTACATAAAAACCCGCTTGAAACAAAACGGCGTTGATTTATCCCGGATAATAATAGAGGTTCCTGAAAAAAATGAGATATCCGGAAGTTTTATTGAGATTTCCAGGGAGAAGATTGAAAAGATTGCACTGGATTTTATATATAAAAAAATTCCCTATGAAAGAAACAGAGTAAGGGTCAAGAAGATTCAGGTCAATCGCAGCGTGGTTCTTCCAAAAGGAAGGGTGACCTATAACGTTGTTCTTCCCAGACACATGGACTTTTTTGGTTTAATCCCCCTTTCCGTTGTTTTTAATGTAAACGGTATCTTTCAAAAGAAGGTCTCGGTGACTGTTGATATTGAGGTGTTAACAGAAGTGGTTGTCACTAAAAGGCCAATTGGAAGGTATAAAACGATAACAGAAAATGACATCTGTTTACAACAAAGGGATATATCAAATTTGTCATTCAATATTATTACCAGCTCCGAAGATGTCCTTGGCAAAAGAGCCAAAAGAGCAATTGATGCAAAAACGGTTTTAAGGGCTGATCTTATAGAATTGCCACCTTTGGTCAGGCGCGGAGACATTGTGTCGATCATTGCTGAATCGAATGCTTTAAGAATTACCGCTCTTGGAGAAGTTAAGGAAAAAGGCCGTATGGGCGAGAGAATAAGAGTTGTAAATCTTGATTCTAAAAAAGGAATATACGCACGTATACTCAATTCAAATACAGTAGTGGTTAATTTTTAAAAGCGGAGATTTAAAAGAATGTTTTGCAAATACAAAATGTACGTCTGCTTTTTTTTATTCTTTTTTATTCTTTTTTTTGGTTGTGCCGGTAGGATTAAAGAAACAAAACCGCCAATGGATAATATTGTCAATCAGGCCAATGAAGAAGAACCTGCTTTAAAATATAACGGGTCTCTATGGCAGGATGGCGGTCATTTGAACGAGTTGTTTGTAAATTCGAAAGCCGGGAAAGTCGGAGATATTGTTACTATTAAAATAGTTGAATCCTCAAGCGCTTCAAATAAAGCTACAACCAATACAGGCAAAAGTTCTTCTTTATCTATGGGCGTAGATAATTTATTCGGTTTGGAAGGTCGGTATGGAACAGGCAGTACAAAGAGCCCTCATCCATTTTTTAATCCTTTTGCAAAAATACAGAGTGGTTTGTCGAACAACTTTGACGGATCAGGGACAACCACGAGAAGTGGAGACCTTACGGCATATATCACAGCAAGGGTCACAAAAGTATTGCCTAACGGCAACCTTGAGATTGTGGGCACTCGTGAAGTAACGGTAAACAGCGAGGAACAGACGATAACCTTATCCGGAATTATTCGGCCGAGAGACATTTCGCCAGATAACGTAATCCTGTCAACTTATATAGCTAATGCCAAAATTGCATATAGTGGCGCAGGTATAATTAATGACCGTCAGCGTCCCGGCTGGATGGCAAGGATATTGGACTGGATTTGGCCGCTTTAGGTCGGGGGTTGGGGGCAGGGGATGGCTGAAAAAATGAACAAAAGTATGCTTGCAAAATTTGTGTTAATATCGGTAATTCTGATTCTTTTTGTCAGTCATGCTCATGCTGTTCGCATCAAGGACATTATAGATATTGAAGGGGTTCGCAAGAATCAGTTGATTGGATATGGGCTGGTCGTTGGTTTGAATGGAACAGGTGATGGCAGTAAATCGGAATTTACTATTCAATCCATGGCAAGCATGTTGGAAAAAATGGGGATAACGGTTAAATCCGAAGATATAAAGGTTGATAATGTTGCAGCCGTGATGATTACCGCTGATCTGCCGCCATTTGCAAGAGTCGGCAGCAGAATTGATGTTCTTGTCAATTCTATAGGTGATGCGGATAATCTTCAGGGGGGAACATTGCTGCTTACTCCTCTTAAGGCCGCAAATGGAAAGGTTTACGCTGTTGCCCAGGGTCCGGTCAGCACAGGGGGGTTTTCGTCCGGAGGAGAAGGCGGCAAAGTCCAGAAGAACTTTCCAACTGTGGGACGCATTGCAGGCGGAGCTATAATTGAAAAAGAGGTGATATCCAATTTTAATCAAAGAAAAACGTTGTCCCTGGCATTACGCAGATCTGATTTTACTACTGCATCTCGTGTGGCAGAGGCAATAAATGCGGCTTTATACGAACAGGCAGCTAAAACTCCAGACGCTGGAACCATACAGGTAGAGATTCCGGAAAAATATTCGGAAAACATTGTGGGATTGGTTTCTTTGATAGAAGGATTGAGTGTCACTCCTGATACAACTTCTAAAATAGTGGTTAATGAACGTACCGGAACCGTGGTTATGGGAAATAATGTCAGAATTTCAACCATCGCCATTGCTCACGGGAATTTGAGTATTCAGATCAAGGAATCAAAAGATGTTTCTCAGCCCCTTCCTTTTTCACGAGGTAAAACTGTAGTGACTCCTGATACGGAAATTTCAGTAGAAGAGGAGAAAAACAAACTCGTTGTGGTTGAGTCCGGAGTAACTATCGGTGAGGTGGTGATGGCTTTGAATGCACTGGGAGTATCCCCGAGAGATTTAATTGCCATCTTCCAGGCCATCAAGGCAGCCGGAGCACTGCATGCAGAATTGGAGATAATCTAATGTCAAACTTAATTTTTTCGCAGGAATTATTAGAAACAAACAGGTTGCAAAATTCTTTAGAATCAGGGAAAGCCTCTTCTTCCTGTAAAAGTGACGCTCAACTTAAGGAAGCATGTTTTGAGCTGGAGTCTCTTTTTATTAATTATCTTTTAAAAGAGATGCGAGCTACTATTCCCAAATCAGGGTTTATCAACGGTGGAAAGGCTGAAGAGATCTACACATCCATGCTGGATTCTCAACTGGCAAAAGAAATGGCTTTCAGTGGAGGCATCGGTCTTTCTTCTCTTCTTTGTGATAACCTTGGGAATTTGGATTTTCAGGTCAATAAATTAAAGCTTTAGTTGTTTTTTGCCGATAAAGAATATAGATCAGAAATTTTATGTAACAAATTGACCGTTCGATCAGTTGCGGAGCCCCTAAGGAGGTTTTAGAAATGGAAATTACGGCAAAGAACTTTCCTGTTAATTTAGAGATCTATAAAAACATCAGTGATAAAGAAAAGACAGATTACTCATCAAAACAAACCTCAGGAGAAATTTCTGGAGAGGATAAAGTTGTATTATCTTCAAAAGCAAGGGAGAATCAGGAGGCAAAAAAGATATTAAATTCTCTTCCGGATATCCGGGAGGAAAAGGTAGCTTATTTAAAAAATGAGATCAAGAATGGAACTTATCAAATTAAAGGTGAAGAGATAGCTGTCAAAATGCTGCAGGACTCTCTTTTTAGCACAATGGTATGAACGAATTGATGATTGAGATTGGTGACATGAACCTGCTGTTCAATAAATTTTTATGTCTGCTTGAAGATGAAACCGGTTTTTATCAATCCCTGCTTCTAATCGTCCAAAAAGAAAACAGGGCCGTGGTAGATTTAAAACTTAAAGAGTTGAATGAGGCTATTAAAGAGAAAGAGAATTTGCTTCTGAAAATTCAGACACTGGAAAAACAAAGGCAGAGCATGCTGGAGAGAGTGGCTAATTCTATAGGATGCCCGTTTCAGGGGCTTACTCTGTCTAAATTATCTCAATTGATAAAAGAGCCTTACTCCACCCTGTTAAATACTTGCCATTCCAATCTTTTATTAATAACTCAAAGTATTCAGGAAGTTAATAATAGCAACAAGTCCCTGGTAATGTATTCTCTTAAACTTGTTGGAAGTTCGTTGTCCCTGTTAGATAATTTAATTTCCCCCATTCCGGTTTATTGCCGGACAGGTAAGGCTCAAATTAACGATAAAGGCGGACAGGTTCTTTCCGCTCAAATTTAGTCGAGTTGGAAAAAGGAAACAGATATGCATAAGATAGACGAGAAAATTGTTTCTATGCTTGAAAAAATCGGAGAAGATATAGATACGGTTGGCTTAAATGATAGCGAAGCATGGAACAATATTTGTCTTAAACTGGAAAGAGTGATTCAGGATATTCCTGATGAAAAAACTGAGTTGTTTGACATTCTTACTCTCTGCCTGAAAGGACTGCGAGCTATAGCTGAGAAATCCGTTATTGATTCTTTACCCCTTATTGACGCTATATTGGATGCATTGACAGCTTCAGGGCAGTATCTTTCGGACAAACCGGAGAGATTGTCTCTTATTGGTAAAGTTAGTCATTTATTATGCAGCATTTTGAACAAAGACCGGGTTGAAGATGAAGATAATCACGAGATAGCTCTTTCGACCCTTAATGATGCGGCTGCGCTTTTGATGCAGATTGAACCGGATGACATGGAAGGATTGACCGGTTTGCAGCAATTGCTGCAAACAATTGTTGATGACGGATCTTGTGCTGAATCTTTACGTAACAATATTGTTCAGGCTACTCGAAAGATTGAAGAACTTATTAAAACCGATGTTGCTGATCCGGATTTAACTGTTGGCGAAGTTGGTAATCTCATAGAAAAAGCTATGAATGAGATAGAAAAGAATGGCAGAGAGGAAAGCGTCGGCAGTGTTGAAGAGAAAGAAACAAACGATCAGGCAGGTGTGGTGAACGGAAATGTAAACAAGGAAGTTGATTCAGTTGTGGAGCAAGACGAGCCGGCTGCTGAAAAACAGGTTTCTGATTACATGCCTGAAGATCCGGATTTAGAACTGATTGGCGAGTTTGTTACTGAAGGAATTGAGTTAATTACAAACGCCGAAGAGGCCCTGTTAACTCTTGAAAATGACCCTGATGATATGGATGCAGTAGGCACTGTTTTTCGCGCTTTTCACACCATTAAGGGAACAGGTGCCTTTATGGAGCTTACTATCGTATCGGAAATGGCTCATCACGCGGAATCGCTTTTAAGTCGTGTTCGAGATCGTGAAATACGCTATGCAGGCGGATATGCAGACCTTGCGCTTCGTTCTCTTGATATGCTTAAAGAACTCATTCAGTCCGTTGAGCGAGCTCTAAGTGGCGAGCCTTTATCCAAACCGGAAGGTTACGCTGATTTAATGGTTCTTCTGGAAAATCCGGAACAGGCGGGTATATCTGAAGATTTTGATGAAACGCCTCCGCTTCGAACCGGCGATATTCTGGTTGCTCAGGGCGATGCTGAAAGGGAGAAAGTGGAGGCTGCCGCGGCTTTATATCCCGACAAACTGATTGGAGCGGCAATTGTGAAATCAAAGGCTGCATCCGCAAAGAATGTTTGTCAGGCAATTCGAACACAAAAGAAGATGGGTACCGCCAAACAGGTTGTGCAGTCATCAATTCGGGTGAGTACTGACCGGTTAGACCGTTTGATTGATATGATTGGGGAGCTGGTAATTGCAAACTCAATGGTGGTTCAGGACGAAATTGTTACCAGCGACAGACACCATGAACTCTTAAAAAAAGTTATTCATACAAACAAGATTGTTCGTGAACTGCAAGATACAAGCATGTCAATGCGGATGATTCCACTTAAAGCCACCTTCCAGAAAATGGCCAGGTTAGTGAGAGATCTGTCTCGCAAGGTTGGCAAAAACATCAATTTTGTCACAGAAGGCGAAGAAACAGAGATCGACAGGAATATGGTGGATATTGTTAAAGATCCGCTCGTACATATGATTCGCAATGCAGTAGATCATGGCATCGAACTGCCTGATGTCAGAAAAAAAACCGGCAAACCTGAATATGGTACGGTACACCTGTCAGCCTATCATTCTGCGGGAAGCGTAGTGGTGGAGATAAGAGATGATGGGAATGGCCTTGACCGCAAGAAACTGATCACTAAAGCGCTGGAAAGAGAAGTTATTACTGATGGAGATTCGCTTAGCGATCGAGAGGTGTTTAACCTGATTTTTGAACCGGGCTTCTCTACTGCCGCGGTGGTTAGCGACGTATCCGGTCGTGGTGTGGGAATGGATGTTGTAAAAAGAAATATCGAAACTTTGCGCGGACATGTTGAAATTCAATCCGAATATGGAAAGGGAAGTGTTTTTCAAATGAGGCTTCCTTTGACTCTGGCAATTGTTGATGGAATGGTTATTCGTGTTGGTTCTGAAACATATGTTGTTCCGACAGCTTCGATTGTCAGTTCCGTCAGGCCTGATCGGAAAGACCTTTCAACAGCATTAAATGCCGGCGAGATGTTCTTTTTTCATGGCGAGATTATTCCATTGTTTCGGATAAACAGTTTGTTTAATATCAGCGATGCTGAGCAGGATCCGACCAAGGCGCTTGTTCTGGTAGTTGAAGAGAATGGAAATCAGGCATGTCTGCTTATTGATGAGTTGATAGGCAGGCAACAGGTTGTTATCAAGACATTGGGAGAAAGTATGCGGGACATACCCGGAATTTCCGGAGGTGCTGTTATGCCGAACGGTCGCGTAGGATTGATTCTTGATGTTGGAGATCTGGTGAAGTTCGCAACTACGCGTGAATGAAGATGGATGGTTGGGTGATTAGGGCGCAGAAACATTGTACCGGCAACCAGCAACGAGCAACGAGTAACGACTTTAATGCCAATGAAATTAAATGAAAAGTATTTTAAGCAGGTTAGCCAAATAGTATACCGGGTTTCCGGAATTAATCTGAAAGGCGGTAAAGAAGCTCTGGTCAGGGCTCGTCTCATGAAACGGTTGCGGGTCATGGGAATGGAAAGCTTTGAAGAGTATCTTAAATTCATTGATAGTAACAGCGGGGTAGGGGAACTCGGCTGCATGATTGATGAGATGACAACCAATAAAACATTTTTTTTCCGTGAGATAGAGCATTTTAATTATTTGCGTGAAAAGATATTACCGGAACTTAAAGACAATAGATTGAGATTTTGGAGTGCTGCCTGTTCTTCCGGTGAGGAGCCTTTTTCTCTGGCAATTCTGCTGATGGAAAATATACC
>DAOWEW010000220.1 GCA_030638305.1 Desulfobacteraceae bacterium | reverse complement strand
TTTTTCATCAAACGCATTTACCAGTTCATCAAAACAGGGACACGATGCTTTTCCACCGTGCAGCGTTACTATAACAATATCGGATTTTAACGCATCCCTGACAAAGCTTTTAACCCTTGACCCGTCAAAAAGCTGGCTTCGTGTTTTTGCCACAATATCAAGCACGCCGCCTTTATCCCGGTATTTAATGATTCCCTGGCTCAATGAAGGGATTTCCGTTGAAGCAGCGCTAAAATATGCAAGTCGATAGGGTTTCATATGAAAATTCTCCTTAGTTTGTAATAGTTCAGCTATCTTTGACAGGATAAACACCGCCGATAATTGGGCTACCAACGCAAGGCGTGACAGATACTTTGGTGGATTCGTCGCTTACGCTTCTTAATCCACCCTATACTTTGATTAATAGCTAATCGCTTTTAGGTACTATTTAATTAACCGCATATGCCAACTGTTTAAGGCGCTGGGAGCAGCCACTTCCAGATTGGTAAAAAAACAATATTTTTTCCTTTGATCGTTTCATTTTCTTCAAAATCCCAGGTCAGAATCAAGAGATTATTGCATCCTGTTTCTTTCGCCGCTTTGATAAGTGAGTTTATTTCTCTGTTTCGTGTAGTTTTGTCGCTAATTTCATAACAAACCTGGATTAACTGTGCTATTGCCAAGCCCTCTTTTATTGCAAAATCCACCTCTTTGCCATCACGGATATTATAATAATAAAATTCTTTTTTTCTTCTCACCAACTCAATCGCCACGAGATTTTCCAGGAGTCTGCCAAGGTCTGGGGAAATCTTAAACTTTACGGAATTGATTATTCCGAGATCGTATGCATAGGCTTTTCTTGGGCTTTTTAACGATTCTTTTGCTTTATAGGAGAATCTATTGAGATTGAAAATCAGATAAGCCTCTTTGAGATACTCAAGATAATTTTCAACAGTGTGTACACTTCTGATTTCCAGTAAATTTTTCAGTTTGTTATAGGAAAACAAAGACGAATGACTGGTTATCAAGTAGCGGCCAAGATCATAAAGTTTTTTGGCATAGCGAACATTGTATCTTTTTACAATATCCTTAAAAAGGATACTATCGAACAAAGTTGCCAGATAATATTTCCCATCCAGGTTTCCGGTTACAATTTCAGGATAACCCCCGGTTGAAAGATAGTCACTCAAGTTCCTGAGCAACAACCCCTGCCGTTCCTTCAGTTCCAAAGTGTCATCAAGATCGAAGTTCCTGGCAAGGAGGAATTCAGGGAAAGAAAACGGCAACACCTGAAATGGTATGTATCTGCCGGTCAGATGGGTGGCAAGTTCTCTGCTGAGAAGTTTTGAATTTGAGCCGGTTACAATTAGATTCTTTCCTCTGCGATGCAACCTGTTCACGAAAAGCTCCCAGCCTTTGACGTTCTGGATCTCATCAAAAAGGAGATACTCTATTTCCCCATATACTTCTAGAATAGACTTGAGAAGCTCATCAAAATTATCTATATCCGCCAGTCGTTCATCGTCAAAATTTACATAGGCAAAATCAACGCGTTTAAGCATCTGAATGGCAAAAATTGATTTTCCAGCTCTTCGCGGCCCCATGATAACCTTAATAAGGGTGTTTGCCAGAGCTGCTCTTGCAGAAGGTATTCCTTCTCGTGGCACATAATTGCCTTTTAAGAAGACGTTTCTTTCTTCTTTTTGACTAATAAGCGCATTTTTCATCATGAATCACACAAATTCCCGTAATTTTGTGCAGTATACAATATTTAATGCTGTTGTCAAAACCTTTTATCTCTCGTCCCCGGTAATCCCTGCAAAACAGTGCGGGTCAATAGTTTCAATAAATTAGCGCCCTTCTAATGTAGGGGCACGATGCATCGTGCCCCTACTTCCGAGGTATATCCGGGTAAAAACCAATACTTGCTGAAGAGAAAACAACCAGCACAGAACCGATATTGTGAACAACAGCGCCCATGACAGGAGAGAGCAATCCACTGCCGCCAGCAAGAACGGCTATCAGATTAAATATAAGAGCAAAGCCGATATTTACCTTAATGACACGCAGCATTCTTCTGCTGAGATGAATCAGAAACGGCAGTTTTGCAAGATCATCATTCAAAAGAGCTATATCTGAAGTCTCAAGAGCAACTTCAGTGCCTTTGGCGCCCATTGCAATACCGATATCTGCAACGGCAATGGCCGGAGCATCATTGATGCCGTCACCGACAAACATGACCCGTCTGCCCTGCGCCTGCAACTTTTTGATGACGTTTAATTTGTCGTCAGGTTGAAGCCCCGACCACATCTGTTCAATACCAACACTGTTTCCAACAAGGTTAACCGATTTTTGATGATCCCCGGATAGGATGCCGATATTTTTCAAACCAAGTTTTTTCAATTTATCTATGGTTTCTCCGGCACCTTTTCGCACATGATCGAAAACACTGAGAAAGCCAAGAGGCTGTTTGTCTTGATACACCATAAGAGGAGTAGCGCCCTGATCTTTTATTGTATTAAGCGGCTGTTGTAATTGCTGAGGAACATTTGTTATCCCGCCGTAAAGGTAGACACTGCCCACCTCCAACACGCTACCGTCAACAGTTCCCTGCACGCATAGACCGATCTCTGTTAAAAGATTGTGAGCAGCATTAACGGTAATCCCGACAGCTCCGGCAGCGTTGATGACCGCCTTTGCCAATGGATGGGTGGAGTTTTTTTCGACACAGGCTGCCTGCCGTAAAAGATATTTTGCTGTTATTCCCTTTACAGGAACAATGCTGTTTACTATTGGATTGCCTTCAGTTAATGTACCTGTTTTATCAAACAGAATCGTGTCGGCAAAGGCTGCTCTTTCGATGTGCTGACCTCCTTTGATAAGTATCCCTGCTTTTGCCGCTCTCCCTATGGTTGCAACAGTTGCTGTAGGTACGGCAAAAATAAGAGCACATGGGCACCCCACAATCAGCACTGTAATTGCCCGGCTCAGCTCATGGGTTATGCCCCATGTGATTGCCGCACTGAATAGGATTAAAGGTGTAAACCATGTTGCAAACCTGTCAACAAATGCTATGGATTCGGGTTTATGAGCTTCTGCCTCTGAAACAAGCCTGATAACCTTGCCAAGTGTTGTATCTTTGCCTATTTTTACAGCCTTAACCCGTATTACCCCATTCTGGTTAAATGTCCCGGCATAAACAGTATCACCGATGGTTTTTTCCACTGGAACAGGTTCGCCGGTAATGGTAGATTCATCCAAAGATGCAATTCCCCGGGTTATAACTGCGTCAACCGGTATCTGTTCGCCCGGTTTAACAAGAAGGATATCGCCAACACGAACCTCCTCTATAGCTCGAACTTTTTCTTTGCTATCCACAATAAGCGTTGCCTGTTTGGGTGACATTTTGATCAGCGCCCGGATGGAATTACGTGCTGACTCAGATGCAGCCTCCTCAATTAACCCCCCAAACACCATCACAAAACTGACAACAGCAGCAGTCAGAAACTCACCTGTCGCAAGGCAGGCAATAATGGCAATACTAAGCAGTTCATCAACATTGATCCGTTTTTCAATAAGACCTTTTATTGCATCTATAATGATGGGGATGCCATTGATAGCGACAGATATCAGGATTAATGCTATACTGATTGTTGTATATTCCGTGCTGATTTTTCCCAGCAAAAACCCGGCAAAAGCAAGAAGCCCGGCAAATCCGACTTTGAAAAAATCTCTGGTGTTCAAAAGTTCATCATAAGATCCAAGATTTGAAAAACGGCCTATCATTTCTAAATATTTCCTGTCCCCGGTGCAGCCAAAAAAAAATCCCCAAACTCAAATCATGAGCTTGGGGATATCCCTTTTTTATCCGCAAAATTTTTAGGATTTGCCCAAAAATAAATTTACATTTTGAGGTGTCGAGGCGCTCGCATGACTAGACGTGAGGAGGGCGAATAGCGAGAGCTATTTAACCGACGAGCAACGCAGTCATGCGGGATGGATCGACGCATCAAAATGTGAAGTTATTTTTGGACAAGTCCTTAGTCAACACCCCTGTCCACGAAAGTGCTGTATATATATGTTACAGACAGGTCTTCTGGCTCTCGGATCATCCTACTTGCCGCGCCTTCCCTCCCGGCTTTTGCCTGGCAGTGGCATCAATTGCGGCGTTCGTCCCCGATTACAGCGGCGGGCCCGCTCCCGATTTTCACGGAATTCCCTATTAAGCCCCTTGGGGCATCGTATAACTTTTCATTACTATTATCATTAAGATAGTAAACTGTCAAGGTTGCAACTTTATATAATGCAAACAACTGCACCAATGTTAAGAAAAATTTGAGCTAAAAAAGAGCAGCAAAAAATCCAGCCAGGCTTTTTGCCAATGTATGCCCTTGGTAAGAAAATCAGGTTGGATCAACAACGTAAAACAGGCTTTAAGAGTCTCTTTTTTTCATTAAATTTTTCTAAAATTCAACCTTGAGGCCAGCCAGAATATTCAGACCAGGCTCATAAAGGTAGGGCTACCGCTATAAAGCGGGACAGTTTGTAATATCAACATGTTACCGTTTCAATCTCTCACCGGAGCATATTATTTGCCTATCCCTCTACTTTTAATGAGGTAGCGTTGGGATAGGGCAAGCCATATCTAAAACCCTGGGCAGATCAAAATGACTACAGACTGAAACTTATACCTGCTCCCACAGTACAGTCGAGTGCAGGATATCCGTTTGTATTCCGGTATTCCTTGTCGAACAGATTTTTAACGTATATTTTAAGCACACAGTTTTTGAGGTTTCGCCATTTATCAAACAGAGTCTGTTCCACTGCTAAATCCACCACGTGGTAGGAATCAAGTGCGATCTCATGGAATTCATAAACACCAGGTGCGAT
>DAOWEW010000168.1 GCA_030638305.1 Desulfobacteraceae bacterium | reverse complement strand
GGTCGGATTGGGCATCATGCTTGGAGTAACCCTTTCTCTCGGCATGGCTCTGACCATCACATGCGTAGTGGTGATAGTCATATCAGGCAAAACCATCTCGCTTGGAATGGCTGCAAAGCATGGCAGTCTGACAATTACACTTGAGTATTTGATTGAAACAATCGCCGGTCTGATGATCACATGCCTGGGATTGCTGTTTTTAGCCACCATTGTTTGATTGAATTTATTACAACATTACTAACTCAAAACCCAGAACCTTGAACCCTGAACCCAGAACCTTCACCTCTATTCATACCAGCAGCGCATATATCAGCAGAAAAAACATTCCGGCAAGGTTGACGATATATACGATCCATCCGATTCTGTCCGGTTTATCAATAGGTTGCATTATGCGCGGTCTCCTTTTATCGCAAGGTCAATTTCAGCTCTTAATCTGGCTTGCAAACTGTCTTTATGATCCAGGTGTGAACAGAAATTGATATATCCAGGCCGGACACCTGATCTGTTGCTTGATCGAACTGTATAAAAAATCGTCTTTTCAAAAGGCTGTTTTGTGTCTTTGGTTCTCATGATACCTCCTTTATTCGGTTTTTTTTGTGGTTTAACAAATACCACGCTTCTTTGAACCGGGTGTACTTGCTTTCACCCTGCCCTAACTCGGGTGAAAGGTAAACTCCGCATTTTGGCATGGCATGCCGTGGAATAATGTAATGGATGTTTTCTCTGTTGTTTTTGCAAAGGCAAATGATAAAGTCAATATCGGCAGAGGTGGAGCCGGTTGTGATGTGAAAATATTGCTTCTTTCCGATAGTGACTGTCGTTAAGGCACGCCTGAGAAGAAGCTTGTAACCATTTGTCAAAATTTCATACGAGTGTTTCCGAATCCTCAGATGTATCGTCAAGCCCAGAGGCTCAATTTTTTCTTTGATCGTTATCAACAGATCAAGACGTTTGGGTTTTTTCCTGTTAGCAAGCATTTTGCGTTTTCTTAACTGTATCTTGTTTTGAAAGGCTTCGGTATAGGGGTATCCATATATTTTTTCATATACTTGCCGGGCATATTCTCTGGAAAAACCGAAATGTTTTCCCACGTCAACCAGGGTGTTGCCGGGATTCTCTATGATTTTTTTTAATCTTTCCACAGCGTCTGTGCCGTAAGTCCGTTCAAACAGCCTTGGAAATTTGGCAGGCTTGTCTATTGCAAGGGTTTTTCTCAATTTTCCGATAAATGTCCTGTTTACATTTAAAATACCGGCAAGCTCGTAATCGTAAAGCCTTTCCTTTTCTACTTTTTGTTTGACAAATTCATGTAGTCCCATATCGAATTGTTTTTTTACGTATGTTTCAAGTTGCATTGTCGTCATCTTAAACCCCCCATTTTTCAGTTGGTGAACAACCAATCACTTCGCCACTATATTAATAAGAAAAGCAAATGGGTTAATGATTGTTCTGTCATGGTTTCCATGCTTAAATTTAGATTTTCCGAATAGTGTTAGAAATAACTAATACGACGAAAACTTTTTTGTCAACCTTTTTTTTAAATTTAATTTAATTAGTTTTACCAAAAATTGCTCAATTCCCCCAAAAATTTCAAAAAAAATTCAGGTTATTCCCCTTGACACCCTATATCAATAATACTAAGGAACGTGGACGAAATAACTTCATCAACTATGCATCATAGCTTCAGGCCGCCTTTGTTTGATCTCAAATCCCAAAAATATTGAAATAGCTCGCTATTCCTTCAACTTTTGCGATCTGAGCCTATATTTGAGATTTGGGCAAATTCGACCAAAATCTATGCGCCTACTTGATGAAGTTAATTCGTCCACGTTCCTAAGGAGCGTGGATGAAATAATTTCCGCAACTATACCTAAATCCTGAAACCTTGATTATAGGCTTAAATTATGACCAAATTTTATATTTTTATAATAAGAGCTGTTCTTGGAGCTGCTTTTGCCGTTTTACTCTCCCGTTTTTTTTATCCTGACGCAAATCTTGTATACGTAGCATGTATGGGAATTTTTCTTGTAGGAGCTTCTTATATAGCAGAGTATTTCCGTAATAAAAAATCAACATGAAACAGATAATTCTGGGAACAGCCGGACATGTAGATCACGGGAAGACCGCTCTTATCAAAGCGGTTACGGGCATAGATACCGATCGGTTAAAAGAAGAAAAACTTCGTGGTATAACTATTGAGCTGGGCTTTGCTTCTATTGATCTTCCCGGCGGACAGCATCTTGGTATTGTTGACGTGCCCGGCCATGAAAAATTTGTAAAAAACATGGTCGCAGGGGCTACCGGTATTGATATTGTTGCCATGGTGATTGCGGCTGACGAAGGGGTAATGCCTCAGACAAGAGAGCACATGGAAATTTGTACCCTTCTGGGGATACAACACGGTCTCATTGTTTTGACAAAGACCGACCTTGTGGATGAAGAATGGCTTGAGCTTGTAATCGAAGATATAAACGAATTTACCCGCGGAACATTTCTTGAGAACAAACCGGTTCTGCCGGTATCATCTGTTACAGGCCAGGGAATTCCTGAATTTATAAAAACCATTGATAAATTAAGCGCCATGATTCCCAGTCGTTCTGTAAACACTCTGTTTCGGCTCCCTGTAGACAGAGTGTTCAGTATGAAGGGATTTGGTACGGTTATTACAGGCACCTTGATCTCAGGATGTATCAGAACCGGAGATAGTGTTATGATATATCCCTCCGGCATCACATCAAAGGTCCGCGGTATTCAGGTGCATAACCGAAGCGTTAGTATTGCGGAAGCCGGAATGCGTACAGCTATTAACTTTCAGGGACTTGAGAAGGGTTCCGTACAAAGAGGAGAAGTTCTATCCAGTCCGGAGGCTCTGAAGCTGAGCTATATGCTTGATATATATGTTCACTTTCTTGAAACCAATAAAAAACCCATCAAAAACCGTACCTTAATCAGATTCCACACAGGTACCGGCGAAATTCTCGGCTATATAGTACTGCTTGATAAAGATGAACTTACTCCCGGAGAAACAAGCGTTGCCCAGATTCGACTTAATTCTCCGGTTGCCATAGTAAAGGATGACAAATTTGTTATCCGAAGCTGTTCTCCAGTACGCACAATTGGCGGAGGACAAATATTAAACCCGCTTCCCCAAAAGCATAAACGATTTGAAAAAAGTATTTTTGAAGGATTAAAAGCTCTTGTAAACCAGCCGCCTGAAGAAATTATCGCCTACCATGTTGATAATGCCGGTTATCAAGGCGTCTCTTTTTCCGATCTCAAAATCATGACCAACGTGCCTGAAAAACAGCTTGATAAAGCTTTGCAAAAGCTGATGTCAATAAAAACCGTCATATGTATCGACAGGGAAAACAGAATTTACATTCATAAAAACTGTTTTGACCTGCTAAATAAAAAAGTTTTATCCTTTCTTGAAAATTATCACAGGACAAATCCTCTAAAAGCCGGTATGCCTAAAGAAGAACTCAAATCCAGACTGCCTTCGGCCGGTTCAAAACTTTTTAATCTTATGCTCGACATGATGAAGAAGAACGAAAAAATTGTTTCAGAGGAAGACACCGTCCGTCTTTCTTCGCATACTGTTTCCCTTGAAGGCGATCAGGCGGAAGTAAAAGAAAAAATTTTAAGTATATATCTTAAAAACGGCCTCTGTCCTCCATATTTCAAAGATCTGAGCAAAACACTTGATATTGATGCAAAAAGAGCCAAAGATGTGCTTATGCTTCTTATAGAGGAAGGGCTAATAATCAAAACAAAAGAAGAACTTTATTTCCATGTGGAGGTTGTAACTGATCTGAAAAAAAGACTGGTTGATTTTCTTTTAACACACGGAGAAATAACGACTCCCCAGTTTAAGGAGAT
>DAOWEW010000014.1 GCA_030638305.1 Desulfobacteraceae bacterium | reverse complement strand
TGCTATGTGACCAATGCTGAATATTATGTTACCGACATTTTCCATCAAAAACTTACAAAAGCATCAGGGCTTTATAATTACTACAACGGTAAAACCTTTTTATGGTACCACTACCAGAGGTAGTGGTTTAAACCGATTAATTAACTTCCGCAAGTAGGCGCACAGATTTGGCAAAGGCGGCCTGAAGCTGTGATGCATAGTTGGGGAAGTTAATTCGTCCACGTTCCTAAACAATCAAGGGGGGGTAATGAACATGGGAGATGATAAAAGAAGAAGAACGAGAGTTCATTTTAAGACACAGGTGGTCTTAAAAACGGGTATTTCTGAAATCAAGGCAGGTGCAAAATCTTCAGATATTAGCATGAAAGGCATGTTCATTACTACCGACGAAAAAATTTCGGTAGGAACACCTTGTGATATAGAAATTGTGCTGTCAGGCACCACCAGCAGGCTTGCCTTAAATATAAAGGCTGTGATTGCCCGCCGGGATAAAGATGGCCTTGGGATCATATTCGACTCAATGGATGTTGACAGTTATTTTCATCTCAAAAACATTGTTATGTATAACGCCTCAGACCCTGATGTAATCGAAAAAGAGATATTTTCATAATTTTTATAAGCATACTGTTGTGCCCATCATGGAAGATGGAAGAATGATTTATAAACAGATAAAACTTGTGCTGCTCTTTCTTGTTGCATGCCTGTGGTTTTATTGTCCTGTTTTTGCCGCAGGGCAGGGGGAAAGCAGATTATACGACCTGCCGATTATCGAACTTCAAGATGTTGTTGCAGACTGTTTACGACAAAGCAACTTTCAGATTTTGTTGGGGCCGATTGAAAGAGGAAAGCTTGAGATATATGCCGAGAAAAAACATGAAGATTGGCGGATAGTCTTATGGCACCACTCTTCACTGGCATCCTGGATAAATGCCAGGTGCACAGTCAACGGTCAGATTGACAACAGACGGATTGAATTCCTTTGGAGGCATATTTCAGACTATATCAAGGAAACTTCCGCTGAAACAGAAATTAAACCTTTCCATCAGCTCATCCCTGACACCGTTTTACAGCAAATCAATACTGTGGTATGCATTTATGCAGATACCGGCGGCAGAGATATTCAGTTTTCAGGCTTTATTATCCATGAAAACGGCCTGATTATCTGTACAGCCCACGATTTAAAACGGTTCCAGACCATAACCGTTGTTCTGTCTGATCGTAAAGAGCTGCCAGGGCGTGTGGTCAAAATTGATCATCATATGGATCTCACATTAATTGATGTGGGAGTTAGATTAAAAAACTCTGTACAGTTGACAAAAGGTAGAAATATGTTGCAAGAGGGAGAAAGGCTGTATGCAGCGATATGTCCCTCAATATTGTCAAAAACGATTTGTCCCGGAATACTTGACGGTCCACCCCGACGAGTGGGGGACCAGGTATTGTGGCAGGTGAATATGCCGGTTTATCACGGAAGCAGCGGCAGCCCTGTTTTTGATAACAGCGGGCGTCTGGTCGGCGTTGTAAAGGGGAGGTACCGCAACACCGAAACGGTCGGGTTTCTCATTCCCTTTGAGACGATAATGGCATTTATAAAAAATGGATAGCATATGGAGGATTTAAAATGAGACTTGGTTTAAAATTGGCCATTTCAATTGTAATGTTGATGGCGCTAATAATGGTTGGGACGGGTTTCTGCCATGCGCAGATAGCTTCTGGCCAAATAGCTCCTGTCTTCTCCTTGAAAGACTTTAAAGGCAAAACCTATGATTTATCCCAAATGAAAGATCATCCCATGATCATACTCTATTTTTTTGACGCGGAATCAAGGCCGAGTCAGCAAGGATTATTGAGTCTCAATCAACTCGCTGAACAATACAAAGATGCTGATTTTATCGTATGGGGTATTACTCGTTCATCTAAGGAAAAAGTGGAAAATTTTGTGAACATGACCAACCCGTCTTTTCCAATTCTTCAAGACAAAACTCATGTAAGCGAAATTTATCAGGCCAGGTTGATTCTTCCAACCGTATGCATTATCGGCCCTAAAATTAAGGTGCTTGACTATTTTCAGGGAGGAGGAAAAACCACCGAAGTTATGCTGTTAAGACTGGCTGAAAGGGAATTACAGCGAAATCAAATAATGTTGGCAAAAGCCATCGTTCAAGATATTGAAAATAAAAATCCCCAAAACCTGAAAGCCAAAACAATCAAAGGGTATGTAGCTTTGCAAGAAGGCAACCTGAGCGAAGCAGAGCAAACCTTCAGCGATCTATCCAAAATAAAGGGGAAAGGAGAAATATTGGGGAAGGAAGGACTGGCTGCTGTTTATGCAAAAAAAGGACAAGCCGAAAAAACCTTTGCACTCGCTAAAGAGGTAGAACAAAAAGCCCCTGACAGAGCTTACGTTCATGTACTTAAAGGCGATATCTTTTATGGTCAAGGCAAGAAAAAAGAAGCCGAGGCAGAATACCTGAAGGCAGTTCAAAAAAAATCGGCCGAGCCATACCATAAAGCTGTAGCGTATAATCAATACGGTCGGTTTTATGCCAGCTCAGGAAAGTACCAAAAAGCTCAAGAGCTTTATGATCAAGCTGTTGATATAGATCCTTATTACATTGAAGCGATGTCAAATAGGGGGATTACGTATGAAAAACAGGGGAAATGGGACAAAGCATTAGAAGCTTACCGCCAAGCCTTGATTCTTGACAAAAAAGATACCTTTGCTGCTGTGTTGGCCAACAAGGCCCAGCAGATGCTTGCCCTCCAAAAAAACACTGCGCAAAAAAAACGAATAGATAAATTGGTCAAGGAATTGGCAGCCCGATACCGCAGTCAGAAAAAATTTTGGCATAAGACCGAAGACACCTGGACATCACGGCCAATGATTTTGTCATTTGTCGATTTTCAGGAAAGGGGTGGTTTGGCAGAAAGAGATGGTTTTTCTACTGTCATAACCACACGGCTTGCCGACCAGCTTAATGCCTCCGGCAGATTACAGGTAGTCGAACGGGTCATTATAGAACGGCTTTTGGAAGAATTGAATCTTGGCTCCTCGGATTTAGCAGATCCGGAAACAGCTTTGAAGCTTGGCAAAGTCCTGGCAGCAAAAGTCATTGGTACAGGATCTCTTTATTTTCTACCCGATAGAACTCTCCTTAGCCTGAGACTTATAGATACCGAAACCTCGGCAATTCCCAAGGTCGTCACAAAACAGTTGAGTTCAGGGGCTTCTTTAAAAAAAGAATTGAATCAGCTTAATCGAGAAATCCTAAAGACGATCATACTAAAATACCCGTTGCAGGGATATGTGGTTCAGATAACTGAAGATCAGGTTATGATTAATCTCGGTTCAAAACAGGGGGTGGTTTTGGGTACCAAATTTGAAGTTCTGGAAGAACAAAAGCCTGTCAAATATAAGGGAAAGCTGCTTCGCAGTTCGCCAAAATCCATTGCACAGATTGAGATAGTACGAGTTGAGCCGGATCTGTGTTATGCCCGAATTCTCAAACAGGAAAGGCCGCTTAAAAGTGATGACAAGGTAAGAGAAAAAATTGAAAACAGATTAACCTTGACGTCTTCGTAAACCTTGGGAGGAAACAATTTTGTTCGGTAAAAGTCTTGTGTACGTTTTTGTCATATTCATAGTCTTTATTGCTGCCTGTGCAACCGAATCAGGCTTGTATAAAAAAGTTGTTACCGTTGCCATTTGGGATTTAGAAGACCTGAGTCCTTCAGACGTTGTCCGGCCTGACCTGGGAGAACTTCTCTCAATCAAAGTTATTGAAACATTCAAGGAGACGGATCGTTATACAGTCGTTGAAAGGGAACGTTTACTTCTTGTTTTCGAAGAACTGAATCTGGGAACAACATCACTGGTGGATGAAACCACCCGATTAAGGATAGGCAGGCTGGTGGGGGCTCAACTGATGGTATTTGGGGGTTATCAGGTCATTGAAGAACAAATGCGCCTTGATCTGCGGTTGGTGGAAGTGGAAACCGGCAGAATTAGAAAAGCGGCTCAAAAAACCGTTTCATCTACCGACCTGCCAGGATGGCTGAACGCAGCAAAAGAGACGGCAGCGCAACTGTTTTAGGCACTTCAATTCTATGCTTATGGAGAACTGTAAGTTAGCCATATTACTTTCCGTTGCTATTTTTCTAATGACCTCCTGCGCTCCTCGTTTTGTGCAAATAAGACGGGCCGAACTCCTTTACAAGAAAGGACAAGTTCATCTATCCAAAGGCGAGAAGGCCAAAGCGATCATACAATTTGAAGAATCCCTTTCATTGGCTATGGAAGCAGGATTTAATACAGGAGTGGCACATAACCTGAATGAAATAGCCATTATCCACACTTCAAGGGGTGAGTATGTCAAAGCGAGGGATGCGCTTGCCAGGGCAATCAAAATTTATGGAGCAGCGAATATGAAATCTGAGGTCTCAAAGTCTCTGAACAATATGGCTGTGACTTACGTGAGGGAACAAGATTTCAAAGAGGCCATCAACCGATATGAAGAGTTGCTAAGGTGGGACAGAAAGACCAATAACGATCTCGGGATGGCTATTACCCTAAATAACATGGGAATCATATATGAGCATCATCTAAGGGAGCACGAAGAAGCACAAAGGAGATATTCGGAAGCGCTGAAGATTTTCAGGGAATTGGGAAATAAAAAATACATCAAAGCTGTTGAGAAAAATATGTTTTAAAACCTATGCAAACGTATATGATATGCCTACAAATTAAAATACCGTAAAATCCTATCAAAAAGAGTCTCGCCGCAAGCGGCTAATCTGGCTGTGACCTGACTTGGTTCAAGGAAGTGCCCTGGAATCTTCTTATGTATTTGTTACGGTGTCATCAAGATTTGACACCGGGTATCACCCTTCCTTTTTCCCCGTGATAAGGAACGTGAACGAATTAACTTCCACAAGTAGGCGCACAGATTTGGCAAAGGCGGCCTGAAGCTGTGATGCATAGTTGGGGAAGTTATTTCGTCCACGTTCCTTATCATTTGTATCTGCAATCGTATACCGTTGCTTCATCAAAACGTCCCACAATGCATGTGTCTCCGTCCCTATCAACATCTATATTAACGCCACCGTTTGACCACGACGACAATAAATTTCCCTGATTGTCCCACAAATAGTTATCGCCTGTTTTAACCGTCACAAATACGTTGCCTTGGCTATCTATGGCAGCATCTCCATAGCCGTCAAGAGATTTGCGCCATATTTCTTGCATACTTATTATGGAATATAAAGCCACATAGTAGCTGTCTCCATCAACAAAATTCACGACAAACTGACTGCCATATGAAGCTATCCGTCCACTAACTACATAATTTCCTTCGACTATGTCAAAAAAGGCGATTTCATTGCCTTTGTCATCACATACAATAATGTCGCTGTTGGTTCGCAATAAGACTTGATCGCCATTAAAGGACGTTGAAACATCCCAAATCGTCCATTCACGCGTATCTATGATGCGATCCCAAAGCAGCTTGCCATCACCGTCACAGCAAAACAATTTTTGCTGGGCTCCGAAAAAAACTTTGTCACCTGCATCTGTGACAGCCACCTCAACCTCCCCAACGACTTCCTCCTGCACCTCCCAGAGCAGTGTTCCTTGGCTTGAGAGACCGAAAACAGAGCCGGATTCCCCGCCAACCACCACTATTTTGCCATCTGTAGAAATTGCCCCACTCTCCATCTCAGTCCCTTCGGGCAATGCATATTGCCACAAAATCGTGCCATCAGACATTGCGAAAGTGACCACATTTTGGTATTCATCTCCCACTATTACGTAGGCGCCGTCAGGAGACATAGCTACCTGATAATTATACAACGCACCTTGTATTGTTGCTATTGGAAAAATAGAACAGATGTGGTCAACCTGTACTCCCCTGTCTTCCAATTGGGGAATGTACTCCGCACACGAAGTCGTATTCAATGGATTATCAATAAGATTGATATAGTCGCCGTTATCAATACTTATATTATCAACAAGCGGGGATATATCAACTACTTGGTTCCAAGAAAGAGAAAGATTTATGAGTTCAGTCAAGCCGGATAACGCTGTGATATCAGTTATCTTATTGCCGGAAAGATCAATATCCGCCAGTTTAACCAAGGCAGATAGGGGGCTTATATCGCTTATATCGTTCCAGGAAAGATTAAGATTGGTTAGGTTTGAGCAATACTGTAAGCCCTCAATGTTTTTAATTCCTCTCTTTGCTGCATCCAACACCGACAGCCCTTCTAAATCTGACTCCAGAATATCCCCAGTAGGCTTATTAATAGCGTTTCTTATTGCGCTCTCAAGATTAATGTCAGTGAGTTGCATATCACTGCCATCGCAATTCTGGTCGATGTTGTCGTTGATTATTTCGACTGCTCCAGGATAAACATCGCTGCGTGAATCGTCGCAGTCAGCGCTGTCTGACACATAGCCATCGGGAGCGGAACACGCCTGGACGGTAACTTGGGCGTTTCCGTAACCGTCATCGTCGGCGTCACGATAGAAGGTCGTGGTTACACCCTCATCAATGTCATTGTCACAATCGTTATCCACACCGTCGCAGACTTCGGTTGCTCCAGGATAAACATCACTGCGTGAATCGTCGCAGTCAGTGCTGTCTGACACATAGCCATCGGGAGCGGAACTGGCTTGGACGGCATCTTGGGCGTTTCCGTAACCGTCACCGTCGGCATCACTATAGAAGGTCGTGGTTACAACCTCAACAGTGGTGAAACTCCATATCTCTGACCCTGCCCCCTCGCTTCCAACGGAATCAAGGGCATGTACCTGCCAGTAGTATGTTGCTACTTCCGATTCCGAAAGATATTCAAAAGCAAAACTCGTTCCATAAACGCTCTGATCTACTATCGGATTGCCAAGGTCGCTGTTTTTTGAGACGACAATCCGGTATTCTTTTGCCGTTTCTATCTCATCCCATGCAAGGGTAACGGCATCGCCTGTCACGTTTGAACCATTTGCCGGGGCTGACAGACTAGGAATAAAGAAACAGGTCACAACAGTACCGATATGGCTTGTTTTACCTCTTGTAACGGTTATTCCTGAATGTTCACCCATGTACCGCACATTCCCGTAGGAATCCTCGCACAAGATAACGATTTTTCTGTCCGATCCTTCAGGCACATTCTGCAAACTCCCTTTATGAGCAGAACAAGGCCAGGGGCCTCCATCAGTGAGGTAGGAGTCGGCCCCGTCGTAGATCTCAACCCTGATGGTATCAACACCTGCGGCTTGGCAATCTTCCGATGGCCCGTCCATGGCAAGCGCGGTCAGATAGGTTGTTTGTTCGTCCTGCAATGCAATATTGAAAGCGATTGATCCGGTCTCAGATGATAACTGTTCACTGCTGCCTCCGCTACAGCCGGAAATGAAGATAATAAAAAAAACACAAGATAAACGACACAAAAATTCTGCAAACTTGTGCCGACCCAGGATAAAAGAATTGATTATTCCGGCGGTCATAACCTGTACCTCATGATTCTCAACATTTCTCATGGTTTCCTTCCACGGCCATGCTGTCAGGCCTTATGGAAACAAAAAGAAATGAGATTTTAGAAATTGAACGATGCCCCTACAGAATAGTTGGTTATTTCGTAATCGTATTGATATATTCTTTCGTCATCGTTGTTGGATCGCGCAACAATCTGTTGAATTTGAGCCAGCAACTTCCAATTTTTATCAAAATCATACGTCAAACTGAAATCTATCTCTCGTTCGGTCTCGTACTGTTTTTCGTTTTTATAGGCGCCGAGACTTTCTTTTGCTCTTCTGTCAGTGTAGTCGATTTTTTGGTAGGAATAAGAAAGACTCGTTGTAAGCGGAAGCAATTCAAACGTATATGATATGTTTGGGCTAATGCGGTAAGAATCGTAATTGTAATAATTGCTTGTGGGCACATCATCTCCCATGCCAGAAGTTCCCATGCCGTCGTAATAGTTCTGGTTGCTCCTCTTCAGGCCTTTGTTCAAGTCTATGCCTGCTGCCAGTCTTCCATCAATGTTAATGTCAAAACAATACGACAACTTGAGTTTGAGACTGTGCAGATAATCACACTGCTTTTCAGAAGACAGAACGCCATTTGAATCTACCGCTCTCTTGTCATCAAGCCTTTTGTAAAGCATGCTGTAATCAGCGGCCCACGAAAAACCTTTCTCTTTGATCCAATTATAATTTGCACTGGCGATGATACCGTAGTAATCTTTCTCATCTTTCTCGGCATTAAAAAGCGATCGCTTGTTCTCGATATCGGCAAGGTCAAGAAGTGAGACGTAATTGGGATACCGCCTCTGGTAATACTGGGCGCCAAGTTTCAGGCCGCCTTTCCCCTCGCCAAAGCCAAGTTTCCTTATGTCAAAGTCCAAACCAATACCGGTATCACGGTAATTGTAGAGGCCTGCACTCCAGCCGCCTGGCTCAATATCCTTGTTGTATGTTCTGGTGTAAAAAAAACAGGGCGTAATGGAATAGCGCCTTCCCGTTCCAAAATCGATCCGGAGCATGGATGTAAGGGTGTGACGCTGGAATTCGGTTCGCGCTTTCGGTCCTATGTCGTCAGAATAAAATTCCCACTTCTTGTAATATTGCCCGTCATACATAAGAATTAGAAAGTTCTTGTCGTTGAGCCTGTATGTTGGAGCAAAGAGACCATTAATGCTGCCACCCCAAAGACTGCCGGAACCATTCAGACACGACAGCGTAGGAACAATCTCAAAATTTGCAATGAGAATCAGGCGGTCAGTCTCCTTGCCGTAACCCGAGGGTTTAATCTCGTTGGCCTCTGATTCTTCGGCCATGGATTCTCTTGGGGGTTCCTGTTCAGCCGAAAGCGGTTCTGCCGCGAGGCACGGCAATAAGAGTAGTGCAATAAATATCAACAGCCAGGGAAACCTGCAAGCCCGAGACAATTTCATCTGCTGCTCCTTCACGAATCATATATACTATTTTGCTTATTTATCTTTCCACAGCATACGGGACATGGGGATATAGATCAAGTCAATCGGTTTGGCAAAGAGATTCTTTTCGGCATCAATCGCAATCTCCAGGTTGTTGTTTCCGATGTCCGCATCCCCGGTGACATAGCCTTCATTGACTCTCAATGCATCCCAAATGTCATTGAATTCTATGTCGCTGTAATCAAACTCACTTGTCCCCTGATTGTTATCCCTGTCCCCGTCACCCACAACATAGAACGCCGCTTTGATCCTATTCCCATCGCCTAACACATAATCGAATCCGCAAGGATTGTTTCCGTTTCCGGCATTCGGCGCAACCGCATACTGACCGCTCACAGGGAAGCCTGTGGTAAAATCATATGGCTCAGAATTATTGTTGATCGTGTTGATCGTCAGTTGTTCACTGATGATATACTGCACATCATTACTTCTAATGTCGAACCCCCTTGATTCCTTCAAATACTCGTTTCCCGGATTCGTAAACTTAACGTACATGCTGTCGGGTTGGGGGTTAATCTGTTCCTGGCCGTTATATTCAGGAGAGTGCACATATCTGCCCTCGGTCTGAGCTGACCCGGTTTTCAGCCATTCGTTCCAGGGGAGACTTCTCAGATCGCGATCGGCCGGCAGCTTGTCTCTGAACTGTGTCGTAAGGTCCATTACAGACAGACCGGCAAGGTCTCCTGAATCTCCCCTGAGACAAACATTCAACACCTGCACAGTTTTATCATCAGGCCGCAGGATATATTGCTGAACCCTCACCCAGTTTCCCTTCTCGTCCTTTAATACCCGGCCGGACCGGGCGTCGGCATTCTGGGTAAACCAGTCGTCACGGATACGCAGTTCGGCATGCTCAAGAGCAGTGTTGATCGTATCCAGCCTGATCTGGTTTTTAACCGCCTCTTGATGCATTTTAAGGATCCTCGTGTTTAGACGATCCTCCTCCACCTGCACGGCATAGGCCAGGAAATTGCTTTCGTTGATCCTGTTTATGGTCTCCGGATTCAGGAATATTTTTTGGGTTCCGTCTTCATCCACGCCTACGGCTTGCAATCCATGGTCATATGTTGACGGAAGGAAATCTCCCTTTTCAATACTTGCGAGAAGGGCTGAATCGTTATTTGCCATATCAATCGCCTGGTACAAGCTGAACTTATCTACGAGCATATCATCGGTATAGCTGAAAAAATGCCACCTGAAATCTATGGAACCAGAGTATTTATCAAAAAGACGGTTTTCTCTTTCAAACTTGTCTCTGTCATCTAATCTGTCACTGGTGTCACCTTCCAGTGTTAGTATGCCTTCCTCTGGTTCGATATAGACCTCCAGCTCCCCCCGCAAGAGGTCGAGCTTTTGTAACTCCAGAAAAAAATCGTCAGCCTGGCTCAGGTTTGGATCCTCCTCAAGAGCTTTTTTATAGTATTCAGCAGCCTTTTTGTAGTTACCGAGATCACTCTGCTCGCTCCCCTCAAACAGGTA
>DAOWEW010000136.1 GCA_030638305.1 Desulfobacteraceae bacterium | reverse complement strand
TTGTAATTACACCAAATATTCCCGAAGCTGAAGAACTAACTAAAATCAAGGTGTCATCTATTAACGACATGAAAAAATCAGCCGAGATTATCTGCGGCTTAGGGGCAAAAAACGTAGTTGTAAAGGGTGGACATCTTTCCGGTAATTCTGTGGATATTTTGTATGATGGAAAAAATTTTTACGAGTTTACTGCTGAGAGGATAGATCCAAAAAATACTCATGGTACCGGATGCACATTTTCCGCTGCTATTGCTACAAAGCTTGCTGAAGGAAAATCTGTTTTTGAAGCAGTAAAAGCAGCAAAAGAGTACATAACTACGGCCATACGATTTTCTTTGAATATAGGCGGCGGACATGGTCCGACAAACCACATGGCCCATGTTCTGCAGGAAAGCAGACGATATAACTGCATTCAAAAGCTTAAGGCTGCCCTGCAAAGATTAAATGCCGAAAAATGCGGAAATATTATTCCCGAAGTACAATCAAACTTAGGTTATGCGCTACCTTATGCAAACAAACCGGAAGACATTGCAGCCATACCGGGGCGAATTATCAAGATTGGAGAAGAAACCAAAACTTTTGGTGATCCCGCTTTTGGAGCTTCCAGTCATATTGCCGATATAATCCTGAGCACCATGAAATATAATGCAAGCTACCGATCCGCCATGAATATAAGGCTTTCCGAAGACATCATCAGTATATGCGTAGGATTGGGATTTGATGTGGATAATTTTGATCGATCCGAAGAGCCTGATGATACGAAATCTAAAGATAGTCATTCTTTAAAATGGGGAATTGATTCCGTTCTTTCAAAGAGAAATTCAATACCTGATATAATTTTTGACCGTGGTGATATGGGAAAAGAACCAATGATAAGGGTTATAGGGAAAAAGCCTGCCGATGTTGTCGACAAGGTGCTGAGTATATCAAAAAGATTGAAAACCGTGAACCGTGAACCGTAAACCGACAACCGTTATTTAAAAAGGAGTATTTAACATTATGGCATTGGACGAACTAATAATAACCAGAGCAATAATTGACCGTTTTTCACAAAAATTTCTGGAATATACAGAGGTTGATACCGCAATAGTCGGCGGAGGCCCATCCGGACTTGTAGCCTCATACTTTCTTGCAAAAGCAGGCAAAAAGGTAGCTCTTTTTGAACGCAAATTAAGTATAGGCGGAGGAATGTGGGGGGGAGGAATGATGTTTAACGAAATAGTGGTTCAAGAAGAAGGAAAAAAAATACTGGATATATTTGATATTGAAACAAGAGAATATCTTCCGGGATATTTTACAGCGGATGCCGTTGAATGCGTTAGTACAATATGCTCATATGCAACCAAGGCCGGGGCAAAAATTTTTAATTGCATGAGCGCCGAAGACGTTGTAATTCGGGAAAATCGCGTTACCGGCCTTGTTATTATATGGTCGCCTGTGGAAAGTGCAGGGCTCCATGTTGACCCTCTTACAATTAAGACAAAAAATATTGTTGAAGCGACCGGCCATGCTACAGAGCTTCTTCATGTTATTGAGCGAAAGGCAGATATGAAGTTGAATACTGAAACCGGACGCATAATGGGAGAACGATCAATGTGGGCAGAGAAGGCAGAAGAACTTACAATTGAAAATACCAGAGAAATCTGCCCGGGCGTATATGTTGCAGGAATGTCGGCTAACGCAGCTTTTGGAGGTCCCAGAATGGGTCCGATCTTCGGAGGAATGCTTCTCTCGGGAAAAAAAACAGCAGAACTGATTATCGCAAAAGATGCAACACTTTAGTTTTTTGAAAAAAATTCTGACGGGATAACAGGATAAACAAGATTTTGTTTCAAGTGAACATTAGGATTCGGTCAAAAAAGTCTCTTTGAAAGACCTAAATTGTTACAACTTTGTAGAACGGAGATATAAATTATGACTCAATTAGAAATGGCACGTAAAAATAAAATCTCGGAAGAAATGGAGATATGTGCCGAGAGCGAAGGAGTTGATCCTGAGTTCATTCGCAAGGGAGTTGAAGATGGTAATATAGTAGTAATAAGGAACAAAAAGCACAAATCCATTTCACCTCTTGCCATTGGCAAGGGTTTAAGGACAAAAGTCAACGCTAACATCGGAACATCAAAAGACCGTATTGATCTTGATATAGAACTTGAAAAGGTAAAGATATGTATTACTGCCGGAGCAGATGCCATTATGGACCTTTCTACAGGCGGTGATATAAGAGCGATAAGAAAAATAATTATCAAAAAATCATCACTGATAATTGGAACCGTACCTGTATATCAAGCTGCTGTTCAGATGCTGAATTCCCAAAAAGCTATTATAGAGATGACTGCTGAAGACATGTTCAGCGTTATAGAAGAAAATGGTGAAGATGGCGTAGATTTCATTACAGTTCATTGCGGGATAACAAAAAAAAGTATCGGCTGTCTTGAAACTGGAGAACGTCATCTCGGTATTGTCAGCAGAGGAGGCTCTTTTCTAACCAATTGGATAAAATGTAATAAAAAAGAAAATCCTCTCTATGAACAATATGACAAATTGCTTGAAATAGCGAGGCGTTACGATATGGTCCTCAGTCTCGGCGATGGTTTGAGGCCAGGATGTATTGCTGATGCAACCGACAGAGCACAGATAGAAGAGCTGATCACACTTGGTGAACTTACAAAAAAGGCAAGAGATCAGGGTGTTCAGGTTATGATTGAAGGACCTGGCCATGTTCCTATCAAAGAAATCAAGGCTAATGTTGTGCTGGAAAAAAGTCTTTGCCAGGGAGCCCCATTCTATGTGCTTGGCCCCATTCCCACAGATATAGCTCCTGGTTATGATCATATTACAGCCGCTATCGGAGGCGCCATAGCCGGTGCAGCCGGTGCAGACTTCCTGTGTTATGTTACTCCGGCTGAGCATTTAAGACTTCCTACTCTAAAAGATGTAAAAGAAGGAATAATTGCCTCAAAAATTGCCGCACACATTGCTGACATTGCCAAGGGGGTTCCCGGTGCATTTGAAAAAGATTTACTGATGACAAAATACAGAAATGAATTTAACTGGGACGAACAAGTAAATATTTCCATAGATCCTGAAAAAGCAAGGAGTTTTCTGGAAACCAGTGAAAGCGCCTACAGAGAAGGTTGTACTATGTGCGGTGAGTTTTGTGCGATCAAGCTGGGGAAAAAGAAATAACGCCTACCTTGCTACCTGCGAGGCTTGCTGCCGGGCTTTCACTGGAGGCATACATTTTTATTCGCTTTAGCTATCCATTCAATTAATTGAGTCCACCAGCTTTTCTTTTTGATAAATTTACTTGAACTTTTGATTGGTGATATTTTTTTAAGCATAATACCTACATCAAAAAAACAGCCGAATCACAATAAAGATGATTCGGCTGTTTTTATAAGTAACTCTAATTATCCATTGGCCGATTAGCTAAGGCGATTAACTAATTTACAGGTAAATTATGAGCTATACCATGACAATCGGCGCATTTGGTATCTTGCAGCATCCTTTTTGAATGAGGCATACCGTGGCATTCGCTGCACAAAGGTATTTGCTTATGTGCTGAATGACAATCCGAACACTTAACATCAGTGTGTTTAGTATAATTATTCTGCAGTAAGTCATATGCCTGAGTATGGCAGCCTGCACAAACAAGATTTGGAGTCTCCTTCTTGCTATAGGTTATTTTTTTCGGCATATGAACGGGGTGACAACCCATACAGGCATTATCGTCCATGGCATACTCCGGACTGTGAGACTCGTGACATTCATTACATTGAGGTATATAGCCGTGTTTTACGTGATGACAATCTGCACATGAAACCTCTGTTGTATGCCTGCTGATATTATCAGTAATCTGTTTGGTTTCTGTTGTATGGCAAGACTTGCAGGCATTATTGCTTAACACTGCGCCAGGAATAATCAGTGGTGCATGAGGATCTGTATGACACGAATCACAATCCACGAGTGGAGCTTTTTTTGTACCCTCGCCGTGAAATACCCCGTGACAGGTTTCACATTTCGGTATGACTGTCTCATATGGACGTTTCTTGGGATTAAACATATGGAATTGGGTATGACAGTCAACGCATTCTATCTGATGTTTTCCACCGACATCTTTAATGCGGTCAAATACACCAATATGGCACTGAGCACACTGGGCTGCCGAATGAAGAGGTTTAGGCTGAATATCATATAGCCCAATTTTTCCACCTTCTTTTTTGGCTATATCGGTTACTGCCGCCTCTTCAGTTCCAGCAGGCGTTGGAACTGCGCTCTTGTCACATCCAACGGCAACAAGCAATAGTGCAGCAATAGCTATAACAATAGAAACTATGGTTCCCTTTTTTACACTCTTCATCTACGTCACCTCCATTAATTACTTTCTCATTTCAAATCATGGGCTATACCATGGCATTGTCCGCATTCAGGATATTTACTTAACATCTGAGCCGGATGGGGTTCGCCATGGGGTATCTTACATGAAACACATGTCGGTACTGCCTTATGAACAGCTTTATGACAGTAAACACATGATAAATCCTTATGCTTGGTTGCATTATTGTTCAACAATGTGTAAGCCTCGCCGTGGCAGGCGGCACAGTAATGCGAAGGCGTTTCCTGATCGTAAGCAATAGCAAGGGGCATATGTACTGGATGGCATGAAAGACAGGCATCTACGTTCATATCTTCGGTATGTTTTTCATGACATTCCATACATTCCGGGATATAACGATGTTTTGAGTGACATTCATTACAGGCCACGTTTGTATGAGCGCTGGGATTTTCTTTTACTTCAACTCCTTGCTTTTCATGGCATGTCAGGCAGGGAGCTGATACTTCCCCTTCTATATTCAAGGCCAGAGGAGCATGAGTGTCTGAATGACATGATCCGCAATTTTCAAGTTTGTAATGAGGACTGTCACTATGACATACGCTGCAATCAGGAATAGCGTTTTTACCCTCTGGCGGGTGCTCTGTATGACAATCCAAACAGCCGACCTCTGTTTTATGCTTATTACCGCTGTCAGCTATTGTCGCCGGTTGTTTCTCATGACATTTAATACAATCAGAATTTGAAAGCGAGAAGCCTTCCTGAGTTGCTGCAAATGCGCCGGTGCTGTATATAATCAGCACCAATAACGAAAATAAAATTCCTGTTTTTTTTCTCATGTCTTCCTCATAACTGCAACCTGTTGCGTATCAATAACTAAAAGCCCATCTTTACAAGGTCTCTCAAAGTAAGTTAAATGGGAAAATGATGATGTTGCTCAAAATTTACCAAGATACCAAATCAAGATACCAAATAATTAAGAAAATTATTTGGTTGCAGGTATCAAAGTATCAAATACCTATCATCACAAATTATATTATGTCAAGTTCTTTTTCTTACCTGAGTTCTTCCATATGACGGCCTTATAATTCGGTACCTATCTCTCCGAGCCCATAAAGACTAACTATAAATCCATACTTGCGATCGTTTTCGTTTTCATCGTAAGAGCACTTGATAGACCAGCATTGTGATTTATATAAAAAACCGATACCGGCTGTTATATCTCTACTATTATATATATTACGTTCATATTCACCAAATGCTTCAAGGCTGTCTGAAATTATTAAATTGATATTATAATAAACAGACTCACTTGAATCAAGAGTATATCTATGTTCAACAAACAACTTGTCCCCTCGATAATCCGATAAAGTTACTGCAACATTACGAGACAGGAAAGAATCTTCATACCGGCACCATTCTGCATCAGCCTGCAAAGACAAATATTTTACAGGTGAAAGCTCAAGTTCAGCGTAAATGGGAGAAAAGGGTTTTGGATTGTCATCCTTTGCCTCACCAATGTTATAACTTTGTTCTATCAAAAAACGGCAGAATTCGTTATAGTTATAACTTACAGGCTCATCATTTTTTTCATCCGCAACCCCGTTTTTTTGTTCCGTATTTTCCTTTGATTTTGAGGTAAAAGTATTTGTAATAGAATAGGTTACAAGGTTGTTTTTCTCAATACTGTCTAAATATTTTTTTTGGTCCTGCTCAGGTATGTAATCATAAATAATTTGTGGCTCAATTGAATGTTTGATTCTGTCAAGGCGTTTTCCATTTATATTGTATATCTTATAAATTTCAGTAGATAAATCCAGTTTTATATCATAAATTTGTCTGTTTAATATATTATGTGTTTCTACTGCCCTGTCTGAGTAGTCATCAACATACCAAATCGTCTCTCTGACCCCGAAAGATGGTTCAAAAGTAAAATAATTTCCGAAATTGCAAGGAAAGTAAAACCTTGGATTCAAATCCATGCGATGGAGTCTGTTTCCATCCTTACTGTAAGAATACGTATATTCAGAAGCGAAATCCATATAAAAAGGTGTATTTAATATCTTCTGTTTTAATGCATTAAACCCGATCAGCGGCAGTTTATGCAACGTTGTATCTGTATCCTCCTGACGTCGATTAATGACATTGTCATACCATCGCAGCTCTGCATTAAAGCTGCAGCGTGACCAGCTCTTGTTCAAGCTTAAACTGTTTACCCTTGTGGAATCATCATATTCGTCAATATTTCGGCCAAAATTTAAATAGTAATAATCACTTGTTTTTTCAAACCCTGTGTAACCATTTTTAAATTCATGCAAGTAATCCTGATCACTGATAATATCCATATCCAATTTTGCAGAAAAACCAAAAGGCATAGCCTGATCATGTTTCCATCTTAACCAGTAGCGATCGGTATTTGGTCGCAATACGTCATCTTCCGTATATCCCCATTCCTCACTCCGGGTTCCATTATCAACCTGTTTATCTTTCAAAAAGTCATACATAAGAGTTCCTTTTGAATCATTGTCTAAAACATACCTATATTCAAAAGCAACTTTATCTCCACGACGTCCCATATGATATAAATAAAAGGTTGCATCCGAGCTTTCATTTATAGCCCAATAAAAAGGCTGATTATATTCCTCCCATTTTCGTTTTGAATATCCAATTTGTGGTGGAAGTAAACCGGACTGGCGTTTTTGTTTGGCTGGAAAAACAAGAAAAGGAACATACAGCACAGGGACTTTTTTTGCCCAAAGAGTTGCATGATTAACAAAACCATAACCTTCCAGCGTAATTTTTAGATTGTTTCCGGTAATTTTCCATGCAGGGCTTTCACCGTCACATGTTGTCAAGTCGGCTTTATCCACAAAATAGCTGTTTTTCCCCAGCTTTTGTATCTTATTACCTTTTATGTAAAAATGGTTTTCTTTAAGAAATGCAGTGCCATTATAGATTGTTCCAATCTCAGCCTCCAAATCCATTTCCATGCGGTTACCGATTAAAACATCCTCACCTGCTGTCATTATCACATGACCAACCGCAAGAACCTCCATTGTATTGCAATTAAAACTAACAAAATCAGCAGTCAGTTTTCTGCCTTTTTTTGTTATAATTACATAACCTTTTGCAATATATTGATCGGCTTTATTGTCGTAGTTTATTTCGTCTGCAGAAACACGCCACGGTTCTGCAGAATCATCCTCAAAGAATTTATCCTGAATTCCGGCAAAAACACAAACAGGAATAATAGTCAAAATAATAAGTAAGCCAGTAAGTAAGCCAGTAAGTGAGCCAGTAAGTGAGCCAGTAAGTAAGATAGACCGGCAAGTTATAAGCTTTATCCGATCCATAAAACATATTAGGTCAAACCCATTTAATACGACTGTCTGATTTTTTTCGTTCAACAATTTCTCCGATAATGTAGCTCTTTTCGCCCATAGCGCTGAGCCTTTCCATCACATCCTGTGCAACTTCTTCAGACAATACAGCTATCATGCCGATACCATTATTAAAAGTGCGCAGCATTTCTTTTTCAGATATCTTGCCGGCCTGTTGTAAAAATGTAAAAACAGGAGGAACATCCCAGCTTCCCTTTCTTATTACAACATTACAGGATCTCGGAATAATTCGAAGAATGTTATCAATGATACCTCCACCAGTTATATGCGCAAGACCCAGGATTGGGAGATCTCTGTAAATACGATAAATAATATTCGAATATATTCTGGTGGGCATAATCAGTTCCTCTCCCAACACTTTACTCAGCTCAGGTACATAACTGTCAATTTTTAACTTTAAAATATCAAAACATATCTTGCGTACGAGTGAATATCCATTACTATGAAGCCCGCTTGATGCAATACCAATAATTTTATTGCCTACATGAATCTCAGATCCATCAATAATTTTACCGTTATCTACAATTCCTACAGCGAAACCAGCCAGATCATATTCGTTATTTCTATAAAATCCAGGCAGTTCAGCCGTTTCGCCACCTGTTAGAGCGCATGCAGCCTGCCGGCAGCCCTCGGCAATTCCCTTTATGATTTCAGTTACAGTATCTGTTTTCAGCTTGCCTGTTGCAAGATAATCAAGAAAGAAAAGTGGTTTTGCTCCCTGAACAGCAATGTCATTAACGCACATGGCAACAAGATCAATACCAACTGTATTGTGTTTATCCATCATAAAAGCAATTTTAAGTTTAGTTCCAACACCATCTGTCGAGCTGACAAGAACCGGTCTCTCCATCCCTGCAATATTAAGTGAAAAAAGGCCCCCGAACCCTCCTATTTCACCAATAACACCAGTTCTGGGGGTTTGTTTTGCTATTTCTTTAATTTTACCGACCAGGGCATTTGCTTTATCTATATCTACCCCTGCATCAGCGTAAGTAAGAGAATCAGTCATATAAATCTCCCTGAAAGTTTATATCAAAGGTATTACCTAAATTGAGTGATTTTTTACTCGACCTGCACTAATCTCTTGCGCATCAAGGATTCGCGAAAATCCTCAACATATCCACGGGTATGCCTGCGGTTTTCGCAAACCTTGCTGCATCAAGATATCAGCACATCTCTTTGCAAAAAATCACTCAACTTAGGTATTATTAAACTTGAAAATTAAATTGAATCAGGTTAAAAGTCAAAACAATTTTTAGGGCATAATTTTTTTGGTCAAAAAAGGTATTGGTATGAAAGAAATAAATATAGGCTTACTCGGTTGTGGTACGATTGGTACAGGTACTGCAAAAATTCTTATTGAAAGCAAAGATATTATAAGTTCACGAATTGGAACTGTTCTGAATTTGAAACGTATCGCCGATATAGATATTAATAGAGACAGAGGAATAAAATTCAAGGAAGGTGTTTTGACCACTGATGCTGCAGGAATTGTTGACGATTCGGAAATTGACATTATTATTGAGCTGATTGGAGGAGAGGGAATTGCGAAGGACTTGATTTTAAGGGCCATTAATAATGGGAAGCATGTCGTTACTGCAAACAAGGCACTTCTTGCAAACCACGGCAAGGCAATATTTAAGGCAGCAGATAAAAAAGGCGTCAGCATTGCCTTTGAAGCAAGTGTTTGCGGATGTATCCCGATTATCAAAACTTTACGTGAGGCACTGGTAGGTAACCGGATTAATTCAATGATCGGTATCTTAAACGGTACATGCAATTATATCCTTTCAAAAATTACCAACAATAAAAGCAGCTTTGAAAACGCACTGTCCGAAGCGCAAGCGAACGGATTCGCAGAGGCAGATCCATCCTTAGATATAGAAGGTCTTGATACAGCTCACAAACTATCCATATTGTCATCACTTGCCTATGGAATGGAAATCAATTTTAACGATATTTATATTGAGGGAATTTCAGAAATTACTCCCCTTGATATTGAATTCGCCGGACAGTTTGGATACAGGATAAAGCTCCTTGCGATCAGCAAAAACAGGGGAAATAAAGTTGAAACAAGAGTACATCCTGCCATGATTCCTTTTGACAATCTTCTTTCCAATGTCAATGGTACGTTAAATGCGATTACAGTGTCCGGCGACGCAGTGGGCGACATAATGCTTTACGGGCATGGGGCAGGAATGATGCCTACCGCCAGTGCTGTGGTCAGCGACACAGTTGATCTTGCACGCGACCTTTTATCCGGTGCAAGAAAAAGAATCCCTTTACTTTCATACCAAATGGAAAACATCAAACAAATTCCTGTTATGCCTGTCGACGAAATTTTTACTAACTATTATTTCAGGTTCTCGGCACTGGATCATCCCGGCGTACTTTCGAAGATAGCGGGTATTCTCGGTAATTATGGCATCAGCCTTAAATCTGTTCATCAGAAAGGACGAAAATCAAAAGGTTCGGTTCCTATAGTCATGCTGACACATCTCGCAGGAGAAGCCGGCGTAAAAAAAGCTTTATCAGAAATTACCTCCCTTGAGATTGTAAAAGATAAACCGGTTCTCATACGAATTGAGGATGAAAACAGTCAGATATAAAACGGTTATCGGTTTACGGTTTACGGTAACTGTGAACCGATAACCGTGAACCGACAACCGTAAACCGTTTTTACATAGGTGAAAATATGTATATTGTCTGCTTGGATTTGGAAGGAGTTCTTGTCCCTGAAATATGGATAAATGTATCCCAAAAGACCGGCATTAAGGAACTTGGACTTACTACACGTGATATATCCGATTATGATGTATTGATGAAAAAAAGACTTTCTATTCTTCATAAATATGGTCTGAAGATAGACGATATAAAAAAGGTCATAGATTCCATGGAACCGCTTGAAGGTGCAGTGGAATTTCTTGAGTGGCTTCGATCATGCACCCAGGTAATAATTGCTTCAGATACTTTTGTTCAATTCGCAGGGCCTTTAATGAAAAAACTTGGATGGCCAACTCTTTTTTGTAATTCTCTGAAAATAGATTCTGACGGCTCAATTAATAGTTATACCCTACGCCTGCAAGACGGCAAGCGGCAGACAATATTAGCTCTAAGAAACCTTAATTATAAAACAATAGCCGTCGGCGATTCATATAATGATATTGCCATGCTCAAAGAAGCTGATGCAGGTATTTTTTTCCGGCCGCCGGATAGTATAAAAAATGAATTCCCTGAGCTCACTTTATCATATGAATATAAAGAATTAAAAAACATTATCAAAAAAATTATCTATAGCTCAAACGCAAAATAGAAGATTTTTTCAAGTTCATAGTATCAGAAATTTGAAACCTCAAATAATCCAACAAACCCAAATGTGCAATAAACTTCCACTTTTGTGAAAGAGATATTCACTTTAGAGTGGAATTTTTTTGCATATATGCTCAATTAAGTGTTCTCATGCCCTTGAGGGCAGAAAAAAATATCACCAACAATTATAGGGTGTTAGTAACTAAGTAACAGCTTTTATATAAACTGGTATAGTTGTTGCTTTTTAAAAAATATTGGCGGTATCTGCTGGAAAAATTAGCAGTTTTCGTTCAGGCATTATTTAGGACATTATGATAACCCACAACATAACATACCGTGTAATTTACGGCGATACGGATAAGATGGGCATTGCCTATCATTCAAATTACTTGCGCTGGTTTGAAATTGGTCGTACAGAAATTTTCAGGTATCTTGGACTTACTTATAAGGAAATTGAAAAAGGGGGAATTTTTCTGCCTGTTTCAGAAGTATATTGCAAGTATTTATATCCTGCACATTACGATGATGTTCTGATAATAGAAACTTCTTTAGACACAGGCGTTAAAGGCAGTATGAAATTTAATTATCGCATATTAAGTGAAGACGGAAATACAATACTTGCAAAAGGACAAACCAGGCACGCCTTTACTGACCGTAACGGTCGAGTAGTTCGTCCGTCGAAATTATTAACAGACCTTATTGCAAAAAAATGTTTATGAATAAAAGTTCCCCAAACAACTTAACCTCTTGTAATTGTTCAGAACAATACCCTTCAGTCGAATTTTCAGACTGTAATTATATTGTATTTTCGTATTGCTGTGAAGATCAGACCTAACCCTAAGGAACGTGGAGTAACCAGTTGCTATCGAAAATGGGTGGCAATTAATCGAATAAGGTTTTGCTGCTTTGTTGCTATAAGGTCTTTAAATTTTTATTTATCTATTCATTAAGGAGGGAAAAAATAATGTACAGTTGGATCAAAACTCGTTTTTATGCACTATTACTGATGGGCACGTTAGCCTTTGTTCTTACAACTGGAAATGCGGCCCTGGCTGACAAGCCTTTAACGGTTTGCCCAGACGGAATGCTCTCTTACTGGAATCTGAATGAGACTATCCCCGGCAGTTACTTTGACTCCTATGGTGGCAATGATGGCCTATGTGGCGAAGAGTGTCCCGTCGCTTCTAATACCGGTATCATAGGTGGTGGGCAACTGTTCGACGGCGAAAGCACGGAGATTAATGTACCGGCAGATGCTACTTTCAACTGGGGAGCAACCGACAGTTTTTCCGTTGAATTTTGGATGAAAAGGTTACCACCGCCGCCATATCCCGACAACAAGAATAACGAGGTTATTGTCGGCAGATATGATGAAACAAATGCTCCACATTGGTATTGGTGGATTGGAGTTCTCAATGAATCTGGCTATGCTTGCTTTATGTTAAAGGATTCATCCGGAGAAAGTCTTGGTTCTCTTACAGGGGACACGAATTTGGCGGACGATGTATGGCATCATATTGTGGCGGTAAGAAATGCGCTTGAAGATCAAATTTCCCTTTATGTAGATGGCGAACTTGTGAACTCAATGGACATAGACTATACTGAAGGGTTTGCCTCGCTGACAGCTCCATTGAACATAGGGCATTTCCTTGGCAGTTATCACTTTAGCGGCATGATAGACGAAGTAGCTCTGTACGATAAAGCACTATCACTCGGAGAAATCCAACAACGCTACTACAATGTGATTATCGTAGAGGATTTGTATGCGCTTCTCCCGACCAATGACGAAAAAGTTGATAAAGAAATTAAAAAGGCGATTGAGTACATCCAAAAAAACCTGACACTTTGCAAAAATGTCAAAAAGGTCTTTGATGACTCGAAGAAAGCGGTCAAAGCGCTGATGAATGTCGCTTCTCCGGACATCTCAAATACTATCGTCATTCTTGTTAGCATGAACGAACGATTGGCTCGAACGGCGATTAATCAGGCTATCTCGGAAGCATCAGCTACCGGCTGTTATGAAAATGAAAATGACGATTCTGCGTGTGATAAGGCATTGAAGAAAATCGCTGAGGCAGAGCGCGAGATGGACAAAGCCCAAGATAACTACGACATGGGCAAGTACGACAAAGCCATTGACCATTACAAAAAGGCGTGGACAAAAGTGCAAGCAAATTCGAAAACTCATGAAGAAGATGTCCTGAGGATTATGCCGCTTGGCGATTCAATTACTCTCGGGTATGATGGTAGCAGCAGTGATCTTGGTGGCTATAGGAGCAAGCTGGAGACCGGTCTGTTGTCGGAGAGCTATGAATTTGATTTTGTAGGTAGCCTTAATTACGGTCCATCAGATTTTGACAATGACCATGAGGGACATGGGGGATGGCAGGCAGATGAGATTGCCTCTTCGATTTATCAATGGCTGATAGATAATCCAGCCGAAGTCGTACTGCTTCATATTGGAACTAATGATATTTCAAAGGGACAAAATACGGAGGGTATTGCCGAAGAAATTGATCTGATTCTCGACAGAATTGATCGGTATGAAATCGCAACCAATACAAATATTGTTGTTATCTTGGCCCGCATCATCAATCAGAAGGAGCCGATTCAAAATATCATAGATCTCAATAGTGCCATTCAAGACTTGGCGGACGCTCGTGAGGACGATAATATTATTGTTGTCGATATGGAGAAGGCCCTTTATTACCCGGATGATATGAGCGATAATCTACACCCCAACAATAACGGCTATGCCAAGATGGCTGATATATGGCTAGATGCTATAGTCAATTTACAATTGTCTGAAAAAAAGAAATAGGGGGTCATTAATGGATGGAAAAACGCTGAAGCGGTGACGTAGAATGGGTGAGAATAAGGACGCTATGTGAAATGGGGACGCTTGCAAAAATTAAGTTGACAAAAGAAGCGTAAATGCGAAACAAATCCCATGCCAAGGCAAACCCGTTTTGATGCACATAGTGTCCTGCATCACATCATGATCCGTGAAATTGATCGTCGGAAGATATTTCTAAATGGCCTGTTACTCCGGATCATTCCACATATTGTCATCAAATCGAAGCAAATGCATTTTTCAGTAAAGATCAAAATTCTAAAAAAATATACAGGAATCCCATCTAAGTCATTGAAATTATAGTATAATAATTCATTTAAGAAACTTTTAGTATGAATACGTACTTAACAAAATTTAATAAATGCAAAATACTCGTTGTCGGCGATTTGATGGTCGATGAGTATTTATGGGGAGATGTTGACCGGATATCACCCGAAGCGCCTGTCCAGGTAGTATCAGTTAAAAATGAAAATTATACATTAGGTGGGTCAGGCAACGTTGTAAATAATCTTGTTGAACTTGGCGCAAAAGTGTCAGTGATAGGCGTAACGGGTACTGACAGGCATGGTAACCTGTTGCTGAAAAAGTTAAATGAACTGGGGGTAGATACAGCAGGTGTTGTTCAGGAACCCGACAGGCCAACTACAAGGAAAACAAGGATTATTGCGGCAAATCAGCATGTACTCAGAATCGACAGAGAAACAAAAAGAAAAATTTCAGCCGGAACTTTTGAACTTCTTGCCGGATTTATTGAAGAAAAAGTCTCCTCTGCAGATTTAATTCTTATTTCCGATTACGAAAAAGGACTTATCACAAGTTCCTTGCTTTTAAAACTGATCGAATCTGCTGAAAAGCATAATAAAATAACAATTGCTGATCCAAAAGGACTTAATTTTTCTAAATATTCAGGAGTACGTTTGCTTACACCAAACAGAAAAGAAGCAGCTCTTGCTACTGGAACTGAAATTTTAGATGAAGCAGCTCTCATAAAAGCAGGAAATAAAATTTTTGATACCGCTATCATAGATAATCTGCTTATCACATGTGGCAAGGACGGTATGATGCTTTTTGAGAAGAACAAAGAACCTTATAAAATCAGTGCAAAAGCCAGACAGGTCTATGACGTTTCAGGAGCAGGAGATACTGTGCTCGCTGTTATAGGGCTCGCATTGGCATCGGGAGCATCATTAAAAGATAGCTCAGCCATAGCAAATACTGCTGCCGGAATTGTCGTAGGCAAAGTTGGAACCGCTACTGTTTCAAGCAAAGAACTTGTCTCAGCTTTAACGTCCTATTCTGATCACACTATATTTAAACAAAAAACTTTGTCAGAACTTGAATCATTAACAAAAGAATTGAAAAAAAATGGCAAAAAGATTGTTTTAACTAACGGATGTTTTGACCTGTTACACGCAGGCCATATCATGCTTTTTTCTGCTTCAAAACAGCTTGGTGACATTTTTATAGTTGCTATCGACGATGATGATTCAGTAAAATCGCTTAAGGGGCAGGGAAGACCTGTAATTTGTGAAAGTGAGCGTGTCAGAATACTTGGAGCACTTGACAGTATTGATTATATTGTAGTTTTTTCTTCAAACAAACTTGAAAAACTCATTCAAATCATACAGCCCGATATACTGACAAAAGGCAGCAATTATAGATCTGAAGAAGTTTTTGGACACGAACTTGTCGAACAGTATGGTGGAAGGGTTGTCCTTATTCCTGTAATAGAAAATATTTCATCGACCGGCATAATTAATAATATCAAAAGAGACCTTTAACCCTAAATTGAGCGATTTTTGGCTTGATCTGCACTGATCTTTTGCGCATCAAGGATTCGCGAAAATCCTCGACAGATCCATTAAAAAATAATGCAACACGATATGTTGTTTTTGCAGGAAAATCCGCAAGGCATAACTTTCA
>DAOWEW010000249.1 GCA_030638305.1 Desulfobacteraceae bacterium | reverse complement strand
ATAGCGCGTTTCATATAACTTCATACTATTTTGCGATATTTTAATTAAGCTTTACTGATTAATAATAAAGACTTAGAAGTATAAATCCTGTACGAAGTCATATGAAACGCGCTATAAGTAAATAGTTTTATTTGCTAATTAAATAAAAATGCTTTTGCTTTGCCCATATTGCCTGAAAAATAAGCCTGACCGCCATTGATGGCATTCAGGCGAAGCAAGCGAGTTGAGAGCTAAGAAAGGTTAAACTATGATAAAAAGATCTTTTATCGGTTTGGCAAAACCACGATTTGAATACGAATCTCTTGAAGATACGCCTTCTATTAAGCAAATCCCAAACACAAAAGAGATTACTCTTTTATCAAACTGTCCATTTGACAAAAAGAACCTGTTACTTAAGAAAAAGGAAGCTGTTAAAACCGGACAAAAGCTTTTGCTCTACAAGGAAAGTGATGAATATGTTGTTTCAAGTGTTACAGGTCAAATATCATCAATATCCTCTTATACAGGTGACTTCGGACGATCTTATACTGCCATAGCAATTGAAGTGGCTGATGATGAAGAAACGGATGATGAGTTCAAATCTGCCGCGGGCGGATTAAAGGATGCTACTCTTGAAACCGTCAAAAACTATCTTGCATTTGTTCCTGGCAATCCTCCGGTTAAGCTGTTGTCCGACAAAAGCAAATCTGTAAAAACAATTGTTGTTTGCTGTGCTGACACCGATCTATTGATAACAACAAACCAGTATGTTGTTAAATCCGATATTGATGCAATAAAAAATGGAATAAGTGTTCTGAAAACAATAACCGGAATTAATGATATTATAATGGTCGCTTCACAAGGCCAGATGCATGAACTCTCCGCTACAGGTGAAAAAGTAAAACAGGTTAATGATACATATCCATCCGCACTTCCTCATCTTATTATGAAAGACATCCTGGGCAAGGTTGTGCCGGCAGGTAAAAGTCCTGAGGATATCGGGGTATGTTTTATCAGCGCTGAAGCAGTTGCATCTATCGGAAATGCTTTTAGCAGCGGTCAGATACCTGTAACAAAAATCTTTACTCTTGTTAAGAAAGATGGCTCTAAATCACTTGTATCGGCCAGAATCGGAACATCGGCAAGTGAAATATTCAAGGCTTTTAATATTACGTTAAACGAAAATGACAGGATAATATTCGGCGGCCCCATGACAGGCTCCTCTGTCTATTCAGAGGATCATCCGGTTCAGCCTGACACAGATGCTATTATTGTACAGGATAAAGAGGATATCCCTGTTATTTCAGATTATCCCTGCACAAACTGCGGCGACTGCATAAGGGTATGCCCTGCAAATATTCAGATTAATCTGCTTGTCCGGTTTCTTGAATCCGGACAATATGAAGAAGCCTCAGATCAGTACGACTTGTTTTCATGTATTGAATGCGGGCTTTGCAGTTATGTTTGTGTATCCGGAATGCCGATATTTCAGTATATCAGGTCGGCAAAATATGAGCTTGGCATGGCAAATACAGCGGAGGCAACTAATGGCTGATAATAACAAATTCATAGTTTCACATGCTCCTTTCTGGCATGATGGAAGCAGAATATCTCTGCGAAATTATAATATGGCTTTTGCGGCTTTCCCGGCAATACTGCTTGGCATCATTTATTACGGCATGTCGGCTGTCGGTGTTATATCACTTGCCATATCCTCGGCCATTATCTGGGAATTAGCGTTTTGTCGTATCACGAAACGTCCAATTACCATTGGAGATGGCAATGCTGCTATTATCGGTCTTCTTTTCGGTATGCTTTTGCCGGCAACAGCGCCATGGTGGCTTGTAATAATTGGAACATTTGTTGCCATTATTATTGGAAAACAGATCTACGGCGGAATCGGCGGCAATCCCTTTAATCCTGTTGTGGTTGCCATGGCTATTCTCATGATATCATGGAAAGATATATTTGATTTTAACGAAGCGCTTATAAATTACGATTTCGATTTTGCCATGATCTACCCTCTCGCCGCTCTGAAACATTTTGGCGTATCTGCTGTTGATTCATTCAGCACAGGTGATCTTTTAATGGGCAAACAGTCAGGTGGAATAGGCTCGACCTTTGGTCTCGGCCTTATTGCCGGCGGAATCTACCTCATTATCCGAGGAATCATCAGGTGGGAAATATCTCTTTCCTTTCTATTCGGTGTCTTTATAACTGCTCTTATATTCAATTTGACTGATTCCGCGCGTTATGCGGGTCCGGTTATCCATCTTTTCACAGGTTATACTTTGATTGGCGCCTTTTTTCTTGCAACTGAAGATTCCTCTTCGCCGGTCAATTTTATTCCTATGCTTATTTATGGCGCCGGTGCAGGACTTATGACTGTACTTATCAGAAATATCGGCGTTTATGTTGATGGTGTGATTTTTGCTCTCCTGATTATGAACCTTGTAAATCCGCTTTTAGATAATATCAAACCAAAAGCGATTGGAAAGGTAGCTTAACATGCGTGAAATAATAAAAATGATCGTGGTCTTGACTGTGCTTAGCTCTTTCTCTGGAGGCCTTCTTGCTGCAATCCGCGGAGGAACTAAAGATAAAATTGAAACTCAGCAGTTGTTGTTTGTTAAAGGGCCTGCAATAAGGAATATTCTTGATGGATGTTCCAATGATCCTATTGTTGACCGCTTTAAAATTAAGGACGGAGACATTGAAAGAAGCTTTTTTGTAGGTGTATTTGACGGGAAGGCCAATGCAATTGCTTTTGAGGGAACTGGAAAGGGTTTCGGCGGTGATATCGGCCTTATGGTTGGTGTAAACCTGGATAGTGACAAGGTTATAAATATAGGTGTAACCACCCATAGTGAAACACCAGGAATAGGTTCCAAGGCACAAACAGATCCAAAGTTTTCAAATCAATTTAAGGGATTAGCCGCGGTTGAACCCTGCAAGGTCAAACCGGACGGCGGAGAGATTGACTCCATATCCGGAGCCACTGTTACCTCACGAGGTGTTTGCGGCGGCGTATCAAATGCCGCAGCAATTTATAAACGTTTAAAACCTCAGATCGCTGAAAAAATAAAGGAATTTAACTAGGGAGTAAAAGATGGCTAAGTCTATCACTCAGGAATTTGTCAAAGGTTTGTGGGATGAGATACCACCGTTCAGGCTTGTACTCGGCCTCTGTCCCGTGCTTGCTGTTACTAAATCTGTAGAAAATGGACTGGGAATGGGAGTGGCTGTAGTCTTTGTTCTGGTATGTTCCAATATACTTGTTTCATTACTGCGAAACGTAATTCCTTCAAAAGTAAGAATAGCCTGTTTTATTGTTATTATCGCCACATTTGTTATTGTGGTGGAACTTCTTATGCAGGCATATACATATGCGCTTTTTTTAAAGCTTGGAATATTCATCCCCCTTATTGTCGTTAACTGTGTACTACTTGGACGCGCCGAGGCATTTGCATACAAAAACGGTGTTATCCCTTCAATAGCGGATGGTTTGGGAATAGGTGCCGGTTTTACTCTTTCCCTGGTTTCCATCGGCGCTTTACGGGAAGTATTTGGAAACGGCACATTTTTCGGAATGTCTGTATTCGGGCAATCTTTTCAGCCTTTTACATTCATGGTCGAGGCCCCAGGTGCTTTTGTGTGCCTTGGCCTTATGCTTTCTTTGATGAACCTTGCAGGAAATAAATAGGAGAAAATTTAATGGGTGATTATATACTCCTCGCTGTAAGCTGTGTCCTTGTTAACAACATTCTGCTTGCCCAGTATCTGGGTTGCTGTCCTTTTATGGGGACATCGAAGAAAATGGAAACAGCAATCGGGATGGGTATGGCTGTAATCTTTGTTTTGGTTATGGCCGGAGCAATAACATGGCTTATTGAGGCATATGTTTTAAAACCGTTCAATCTTGAATATCTTAGAACTATTGCTTTTATTCTTGTAATAGCCTCTCTTGTACAGTTTGTTGAGATGTTCTTAAGAAAGAGCATTCCGGCACTCTATAAAGGTCTTGGAATCTTTTTGCCGCTTATTACAACAAACTGTGCTGTAATGGGTGTTTGT
>DAOWEW010000027.1 GCA_030638305.1 Desulfobacteraceae bacterium | reverse complement strand
GGCTTTTCAGTGGCAAATCTAAAAAATTTCAGGCAATTTTATCTTACATTTCAGGGCGATCAAAAAGGCTACACACTGTGTAGCCAATTGAGCTGGTCACATATTCGTTTGATTATGCGCCTGGATACATATGAAGCCAGAAACTATTATCTGAAAGAAGTCAAAGCTTCAAACTGGAGTGTTCGGCAATTACAGCGAAATATCAATTCTCCGCAGCTATTTTATATTGTATACAAATTTAAATAGTATACAATAGCAACTTTGATTTGCTGTTTAAGCTGCTTTTTAATATTGGGGGATTAGTGCCAGTAGATTTTTTAACCGCTGAACATAAAGCAGGATATGGACAGTTCTCTGGTGAGCCAAACGAAGTGCAACTATCACGTTATTTTCATCTTGATGAGGCTGATCTGGCCTTTATCTCCAATCGACGAGGGGTACAAAACCGCCTTGGCTTTGCGTTGCAATTAACATCTGTTCGGTTTTTGGGCACGTTTCTTTCCGATCTCACGTTGGTCCCCACTAACGTGCAGGTATTTGTCGCTTGGCAATTATCAGTTCGGTATTGGTAAACTACGCCCAACGGGAAGTAAAAGAGGTAAAATTTGCTCAGGCGATGCAAGTGGAAAGAGCATTCTCCCTGGGAAATATTGAGTCCAGCGCCAGCGCTGCTACCAACAATGGGCTCATAGAGGCCGAAAAAAGCAAAAATCAGCTATTGAAACATCTGACGAGTATCAAGAATTCTGCTGAAAACGGTCAGCTGGCGCAAACGCTTTTGCAATTGATTAAGTTCACAAACGACATCTACCTTTTGGGAGCAAGAAGGGTTGAGCTGGTTATTGATATGGACTTTGCGCAATTGCCCGAGGCTACAAATGCTTTTAATAAAAGAAGCGAGGAATACAAACAATTGTTTTCTCAGTTGCGGAATCTTGCCGGCGACGATTTGGGAGCAGCGCTTGACAAAATGTCATCCATATATAGAGATTTATCAGTAGAAAGCAAAATCAAGACCAAAGACGAAATGGGCCGTGTGTCATCTGCCGTCAATGCTTTTGTGGGAAAGTTCAGAGAGAGTATACAACAAATTGCCGCTACATCTGCCTTTGTAAACGACTCCTCGTCAGACCTTTCTTCTATATCGTTTAAAATGTTATCCGGCACAGCCACTGTTTCCGGTGAGGCTGCAAGGGCCGGGCAGGCGGGAAAAGGCTTTGCTGTTGTAGCCAATGGAATCAAAGAATTGGCCAGACAAACGGCTGAGGCCACCCAGAAAATCAGGAACAAGATCGAAGGGATTCAGAGTTCTACAGCCAGGGAGATTTCCAACAGTGTGGTTCAGTGTTCGCAAGGGATTCAGGAAGTTAATGTGAACGTAGCCCAAAGCTCTACTTCTGCTCAAGAGATTGCAAAAGATATTTCTCAGGTCAATCAATCCGCCCAAGAAATGGCTAGCGGTATCTCGCAAGATATTTCGTCCACGTTCCTTAACACATTTGCTCTATTGAAGCGGTTCAGGATGTCCTGCTTTTTATACTGGGATGTGTCGATTTGAAAACTCCTGCTTTTTGATTTTTTTTATAACTTTTTTTAACGCATTAGAATGAATTTTTCTGCCATTTCGCTTAATTTCATACATGGCAACTTCCGGAAAGCGCATGTATATCATAAGCCTTTTCAATATTTCTCGCCCCGTTTGTTTCCGAGCTTCAATTTTTTGTACCGTAAAAGGCGATAAATCGAACAACAAACCGAATTCACGAATCGTTAGACCCAATTCTTTTCTATACCTTTTAATCTCTTTACCTGAGACAGGTGGTTCAGCCAACACAGGTTCAAATATGAATGAAGACGGACCGCGACTACCTATTGTAGACACCAGTACAAACCAATCTTTTTCTTCAGACGCTATGCCAAATTTCATACAATATTCAGCGTATGCCGAATTATCCTTCGAGGGTATCCGGTCTGCAAAAGATTCAAACAGTTCACTTGAAAAAAAAACTTTTTGTGTGAGAGGCAATTCAGGTCCAATTGAAACCGGATATCTGCTGTATAAATATTTATCATCGTATTCAAATTTATATCCTGTCAAAGCCTCATCCTTTTGTTTCTTTCTACTCAGTCGGCCAACAAATATTCTTGATTTTCGTTTATCAATAAATACATCAACAGCAATAATTTTATTTTTCTTATATTCCATTTTTCAACTCACTGTAGCGCTCAAGAATTAACCTTTTAAAAGCACCTTTTCTTTTTTTCGAGATAAAACTTTTATCTATAAGTTTGCATATCTGATTGATTTTAATTTTTTTAAAAAACTTTTCAGCGACTACTTGATGACCGAGTTTTTTAAATTCTATGACATAATCCGACATCAGCGGTTCATTTGTTTCGCTTGTCGCAATTTTTCCACGTGGTGAATGCTGAGCTTCCAGCAGAGATTCGTCTTCAATGCCTAAATACGATGGATTATCGTAAAAGGGTGATAACATTTTTTGTCCTCTATGTTCAATTAATGCAAGGTTCCTCCCGTGACGATCATGATTTCCTATCAATGAATCAAACAGGCACAATTCAACAAATTTTTCCATTTCACTCAACCGTTTGGTTTCATTTTCAATTACTTTAATTAGTGTGGCACATTCAAATTCAGTTTCCTTTGAAATAAAGTGGTAAATATGGTGGAGGGTTTCCGGTCCGTTTAAACGAATAAAATTTTTACTGACAAACGTTCTGTGATCATGAAACAAAATGAAATAAAAAACAGGCACCTTTAGTTTTAAAAATTCAGCGATCTGATTGCACAGGTATTCTATGGCTGGCAATTCAGGATAATCTTTTTCTTCAACCTTTAAAATGTACTGCTGATTACCTAAAGAGGCCGAATATTTTTTAAATTTTCCTTGATAACAGCTTGAATTAATACTTGAAAAAAAAGCTGTCGGATTGTTTTCAAAAGAAGATGCCTTTGCGTGAATCTTCTCAAACTCGCTTAAATTCTGTAGTTGAAACCATTCTCTGAAGCATGCTTTGTGTAAGCCATAGATGCACTTTTCTGGCTCTAATGTCTTCAGACATTTGTAGCAAATCATATCAGTCTCTCCTGTTATAAACTAAAATAAACTTAATTGAGCTAATATAGCACAGTATTTTATAGTTGTCAATATAGCACAAATGATGAGACATCCACTGATATCCTTTGACAATCCGAATAACAGAAATCTTGATGGGGATAATAGATTGTTAAAACAATTAGTTTAAAAAGATGTGCTCATCTGTTTTGCTGCATAAATAAATAGTTGTGCTAAATTAGCATATTATAATTATTGTGCTATCTTTGCAACATTCCACTTATCCATAGCATTAAGGGACTTCGGCAAATGCTTGTGCTGTGCGCTACGTTGGTAACGGGTCCGGAAGTATTATTTCTCGACGAACCCACTGAGAGGATTGGACGTCCGGAGTGTAAGGCTGATACGCCAAATAGTGAGGGATCTAACCGGAGCGGCCTCACTGTGTTCTTGACCACCCACAACTCACAAAAGTTGATGGAATAGCGGGCTATTTAACCGACGAGCAACGCAGTCATGCGGGATGGATCGGCGCATCAAAATGTGAAGTTATTTTTGGGCAAGTCCTAAGGCTCTACTGCTTCTATTGCCGATGAAACCAGCCAGCCCCGTTTTCCGTCCGGCAAACGGATGAGGGAAAAGCCGGATTCATTTCTTTCCTGATACGCCAGTGTACCTTCATGAACTTTGAAAAGCAAAGTATCTTCCTTGTCGGGACCTGCCAGAACATCCACCTCTTTTGCAAGAATTACGACCCTGTCGTCAAAAATTGTTTTTTTTAGCATTATACCGAACGAAATGCCGGAAACGATCCAACATATTGAAAAAATAATAATAACATAAAAAATCCATTCCGCTCTAAAAAAAATACGAATCGTTAAAAACAAAAATAACATCAGGTTGATCAGGCAGAAAACTGTTGCAAGTTCTGTTTGAGAAAAAAAATTAACACCGAAAATCTCGCTGATTATGTTCTCGGGCTGAGATAAATTATCTTCAGTCAGATCATGTACATATTCTATATTATATTTTAAATCAGAGTCCCGCGGTATAAATCGCCTGGCTCTCTCGTAATTAAGCAGGGCATTGCCCTTTTGTCC
>DAOWEW010000225.1 GCA_030638305.1 Desulfobacteraceae bacterium | reverse complement strand
CTTGTATCAAGCCCTGGATATCCAGTTTATGATATAGGAGTTAAATTCGCGGGTGGTCAAACATATTTCATGGATTTGTTAAAAGAAAATAATTTTCTTCCCGACTTTGATAATGTTCCGGAAGATATTGCCGGCAAGGCAAAAATAATGTTTATTAATTATCCAAACAACCCTACATCAGCGGTAGCAGACGGTGATTTTTTTAAAAAGGTTGTTTCATTTGCAGAATTGCACAATATTATTGTCTGTCATGATGCTGCATATACCGAAATGGCTTTTGATGGCTATAAACCAACAAGTTTTCTTGAAACAAAGGGCTCAAAAGAAGTGGGCATAGAGTTCCACTCTCTATCAAAGACATACAACATGACGGGATGGCGTATTGGTTTTGCAGTCGGCAGGGCAGAGGTAATTCAGGCTCTTGGTCAGGTTAAAAGCAATATTGATTCAGGTGCATTTCAGGCGGTACAACTTGCCGGTATAGCTGCGCTGGAAGGCGATCAGTCTTGTGTGGAAAACATGAACACAGAGTATACAGAACGTCGTGATTTGCTCGTTGATGGATTGATCAAACTTGGGCTTTCAGCAAAAAAACCGAAAGCTACATTTTATGTATGGATAGAAGTTCCTGAAGGATATACTTCTGCGAAATTTGCAAGTCATCTCCTTTTGAAGGGCGGTATAGTTGTGACACCAGGCAATGGGTTCGGCTCGGCGGGTGAGGGATATGTAAGGATGGCGCTGACTGTCGGCAAGGAAAGGATAAAAGAAGTTTTTGAGAGGATGCAAGCCATTGGTTTCTAAATGGGAAAACACACAGCTTATATTTCTGTTGGTTCAAACATCGGAAACAAACTGTTAAATTGTCAGAAAGGTATTTCTGCGCTTACAGGGTCTGATCAATCTATCATTATCAGGCAATCGAATTTTTACAAAACCGAACCCGTTGATTACACTGATCAAGACTGGTTTGTTAATGCTGCAGTAAAAATTGAGACAGTTCTTGATCCATTTCAGCTTTTATACGAACTGAAAACAATCGAAAAAAATGCAGGACGCACTGAAAATCAAATCAGGTATGGCCCCAGAATTTTAGATCTTGATATAATATTTTATGATGATACTATAATAAATGTATCTAACCTTATTATTCCTCATCATAGAATGCATAAAAGGCGCTTTATATTAAAACCGGTTTGTGATATAGATCCAAAATTAGTTCATCCTGTTTTAAAAATGGATATGCAATATCTTTTAGATAATATAGATGATAAAGAGCAAGGAGTGGTTCAATATTGTTTCGATTATTAATAGTTGCAGGAATAATATGTCTTTTCTACAGATTGCTGAAATTCTGGAAGCTGAAAAATACACAGAAAAAGGCGAGTTTCGGCAAAACCGGTAATGTGGTTGATGATGTAATGATCAAAGACCCCTTTTGTGAGGCATATTTCCCGAGAAAAAATGGAGTTCATCTTCTTGTTGATGGAAAAGATTTATATTTTTGCAGCACAGAGTGCAGAGACAAGTTTGTTTCTTTACATCAAAAAAACAATTAATTGCTTTTTTCAAAGCAGTTTGAAATGGTCATTGAAACTGGAGATTTAAATAAATGAAATTTTTTATTGATACTGCAAATATAGAAGAAATAAAGGAAGCCAACAGCATGGGAATGGCTGATGGGGTGACGACCAATCCGACTCTCATTGCAAGAGAGAAAGGTGATTTTGAAGATATCATAAAAGAGATATGCAAAATAGTTGACGGCCCTATAAGTGCGGAAGTTATCAGCCTGGATACTGAAGGTATGCTTAAGGAAGCCCGCAGCCTGGCAAAGATCCACGATAATATTGTTGTCAAGATTCCAATGACAATTGATGGCATAAAGGCAACTCGTCAACTTTCAGAAGAGGGTATAAAAACAAACGTTACACTTATTTTTTCGCCGCTTCAGGCGCTTATGGCGGCAAAGGCAGGGGCAAACTACGTAAGCCCTTTTATAGGAAGGCTTGATGATATTTCCAGTGAAGGAATGTTGCTGGTTGAACAAATTGTTGAGATATTCAACAATTATGCCTTTGAAACAGAAGTGATTGTAGCAAGTGTACGCAATCCAGTGCATGTACTTGATGCTGCCCTTATTGGTGCGGACATTGCTACCATTCCATTTAACGTACTTAGCAAGTTCGCAGCACATCCTCTTACCGACAAGGGTATTAAAGCTTTTCTTGATGACTGGAACAATGCCAAAAAATAAAAGATTAAACAGATAAACCGATGTTTTCAGATTTTGATAAAAAAAACTTATTAAGTCATCCCAACAACTTGACTCTATATCGTATTGCAGCTATTCCGATAATTGTCATTCTTCTTTTATTCCCGAACAGGTTTTGTACTTTTATTGCTGCTTTACTTTTCAGTGCGGCAGCTATAACTGATTATCTTGATGGGTTCTTTGCAAGAAAGAAAGGGCTTGTGTCTAATTTGGGAAAGATTATGGACCCCCTTGCAGACAAACTCCTTGTTTCCTCCACTTTCATTATGCTTTCATCTCACGGATGGATACCTGCCTGGATGGTTTGCATCATTATAGGACGCGAGTTTGCAGTAACAGGCCTTCGGAATGTTATTGGTGAAAGAAAACAGGATGTCTCTGCATCCAGCCTTGGCAAGTACAAAATCGGCTTTCAGATAGCCGCAATAATCCCCCTTTTATTGCATTATCCTTATTTCGGAATATTTTTTCATCAAATAGGAATGTTTTTTTTGTGGCCGGCCATGGTATTGACTGTTTGGTCAGGGGTTGATTATTTCGTAAGATTCAGAAATCTTCTAAAAAATTAACATATTTTATTCTTGACAATATAAGATTAAGTAGTTAAAAATAAGGTTTTGAGCGGGAATAACTCAGCGGTAGAGTGCGACCTTGCCAAGGTCGAAGTCGCGGGTTCAAATCCCGTTTCCCGCTCCATTTTGTTGATTTATTTTGTTGATTTATTTTGTTGGGGCGGCATAGCCAAGTGGTAAGGCAGCGGTCTGCAAAACCGCTATTCAGCAGTTCGAATCTGCTTGCCGCCTCCAATCATTTCAAATTGTCATCCTTCATCACGTTCCTAACCCTTTTTTTTGTCATTTTTCCTAAAATGGTATTTCCTAACCAGGATATTTATCAGGAGAGCATATCAATGAAGAAGAAAATCGCAGGATTGATCGTGTTCCTTACAATAGCCATATCAGGTGTTGCATTTGCAAATACATATCAGCTTGAGTTAAATGCAAGCCATTCGTCCGTGGAAGCTCAATTTGACATTATACAAGATCTTGATGTTGGCTTGTTAATAACCGGAATCGGCGGTGTGTACAATGATAACGACGATGATTACAAGATAGCGAATGTAAAGATGGCTTTGGGGAATGAAATGTTAATCCCCGGATTGAATTGCGCACTTGGCTTTAAGGGTTTGTTGGGAGAAATAGAATTTGATAATATTGATGGAGATGTGGGGGCTATAGGTTTTCTATTGTCAGCAGTATATGATATCCCCAAGACTGTTGTGACTATACCTTTACAGATTCTATCGAAAGTAACTGTGGCTCCCGGACCGCTTTGTTTTATTGATTCAGATAAATATGTGGAAATAAAAGCCGGCCTTGGTATACATATTTTAGAAAATGCTGCTATTGTTGTGGGCTATAAACACATTGATATCCATTTTGATAAAGAACTCGCAAACCGAAAAATATCGGATGATATTATCTCGGTTGGTTATCGACTGAGTTTCTAACCCGCCCTTTGCTTTTTTTCTCACTGCATCCCATCCATTTTATTGACACAGCATACAACGCCCCAGTTTCTATTTTTTGCTACCGAACCGACCGGTTTGTATGTTCTCAAACAAATAGGAGGAATATCAGATGATTGATCGAGGCTATTATAAAGGATTTGGGGGAGCATATCTTCCTGAAGTTCTTGTTGCGACTTTCGATGACCTCGAAAATAATTTTATTAAAGCAAAAAACGATCCTTCCTTTTGGAAAGAATATACTGATATTCTGTCAACGTATTCCTGCAGGCCTACGCCAATTACATTTGCCGAAAACCTTACAAAGCACTTTAATGGCGCACGTATCTATATAAAGCGTGAAGATCTGAATCATACAGGTGCTCATAAAATAAATAACGTTATGGGACAAGGGCTTCTGGTAAAAAGAATGGGAAAGACCAGGGTCATTGCAGAAACAGGTGCCGGACAGCATGGCGTGGCAACTGCAACCATGGCTGCGAAATCTGGATTTAAATGCACCATATATATGGGAGAAGTTGATGTTCAGCGGCAGCGTCCCAATGTTTTCT
>DAOWEW010000025.1 GCA_030638305.1 Desulfobacteraceae bacterium | reverse complement strand
GCTTTTTTTAAAGCAGGCCTTAACTGAATCTGAAAATTCGTTGAAATCCTCGCCCTGAAAGATCTTGCAAACAAATGATCCTCCCGGTATCAGAATTTTTTGAACAATTGACAGAGCTGCTTCACAAAGGTTAAATGATCTTGCAGCATCAACATGTTTATTTCCGGTTGTAGCCGGCGCCATATCACTTAAAATAACGTTAAAATTTTTTCCTGTTAACTTATTATAAAACTCATCATCAACAGAAAGAATATCCGCAGTATACATTCTGGTGTTTGATGGAATCTTTATCAATAAAGGTTTCAGATCAACTCCAGTTACCTGCCCCTTTTTACCCGCCAATTCTGCTGCATAGATAAGCCATGATCCCGGTGCGCAACCCAAATCAAGAACTCTGTCTCCTTTTTTAATTAAATTGTATTTTTGATGTATTTCTTTAAGTTTATAAACCGATCTTGCCGGAAAATTTTCTTTTTTAGCGAGTGTGGAATAATGATCTTTCCACCTGTTATTTTTTGATTTGTTTCGCGTCATTAAAATAAAGTCTCAATAGCTTGTGATACTGTTTTGATCCCGATAACATCTATTCCCTTGATTTCAGTCATGCGTTTAAGATTGCTTTCAGGTACAAGGCATTTTGAAAAACCCATTTTTTTTGTTTCATTAACTCTGGTTTCAATGTGACTTACAGCTCTGACTTCACCCGTCAATCCTACTTCGCCAAAAACAAGTGTTGCATCAGAAATAGGTTTATCTAAAAAGCTTGATGCGATGGCGGAAATAATTCCCATATCAATGGCCGGCTCATCTACCTTTACACCCCCGGCTACATTCATGAAGATATCGTGCCCCAATAAATTCATACCTATTTTTTTTTCCATAACAGCCACAAGCAGGGCAACCCGATTCTGGTCAAGACCAAGAACCGTTCTTCTTGGTGTTCCAAAATTTGTACTGCTGGCGAGAGCCTGAAGTTCAACAAGTATCGGTCTGGTGCCTTCCATGCTGGAAGTTACAACTGATCCCGGTGTATTTACAGGACGTTCCGAAAGAAATATCGCAGAAGGATTTACAACTTCCGTAAGGCCGGTTTCATTCATTTCAAATACGCCTATTTCGTTTGTCGATCCAAATCTGTTCTTGACAGCACGTAGAATTCTGAAAACATGATTTCTATCGCCTTCAAAATAAAGAACTGTATCTACCATATGTTCCAGAAGTCTTGGGCCGGCTATGGCACCATCTTTTGTCACATGCCCAACCAGAAATATCGGAACACTTGTTTTTTTGGCTATGAACATGAGTTTAATGGCTGACTCCCTGACCTGACTTACACTTCCAGGGGCAGAAGTAAGGTCTGCATTAAACATGGTCTGGATGGAATCTATGACAAGCACATCCGGCCTGGTTTCTTCAATCATTGTTTGTATGGATTCTATATCTATCTCTGATGCCACCAGCAAATCGGTGGAAACAGTTGAAAGCCGTTTGCTTCTCAAGCTTATTTGTTTAATTGATTCCTCTCCGGAAACATAAAGTACCTTATGTCCCATGTTTGCAAGGCCGTGCAATGCTTGCAACATTAGAGTTGATTTGCCTATTCCTGGAGTACCACCTATAAGCACAAGTGTGCCCGGAACAAGCCCGCCTCCCAGAACCCTGTCAAATTCGCTGATTCCGGTTAATAAACGATATTCATCCTCAAGTTTAATTGAGTTAATGGGTACAGGTTTTGATTGAAGAGATAATGTATTGCGCCTTGCTTCTTGAGACGGTTTCAATGTTTGCACTTCTTCTACAAAAGTTTTCCATTGTCCGCAGTCAGGGCATTTCCCCATCCATTTAGGCGTTTGATATCCACATGCCTGACAGCAAAAAAATGTCCTGGAATTTTTTTTCATATTAACCATGCCCATAAATTGTTAGGAACGTGGACGAAATAACTTTCGCAAGTAGGCGCACAGATTTGGGTCGAATTTGTTTGATCTCAGATCACAAAAGTTGAAGGAATAGCGAGCTATTTCAATATGTTTGGGATTTGAGATCAAACAAAGGCGGCCTGAAGCTGTGATGCATAGTTGCGAAAGTTATTTCGTCCACGTTCCTTATCGTTTGACATTTAAATTCATATCATGGCATTTATATACTTACAAGGTAATCGTTTACAGGTCACAACAGTCCATCGTGAACCCAGAACCCAGAACCCATATGATTGATTATCACATACATACCTCCCTTTGCAACCATGCAGAAGGTGTTATGGAAGCATACATACAAACAGCCATAAATATAGGCTTAAAAGAAATATGCTTTCTTGATCATCTGATTATTGCAGAACCTGCGAACAAACTTTCCATGACACCCGGCGAGGTACCTTTTTATTTTCAGGCGATTCAACTTCTTAAAAATAAATACAACGGCATTATTAATGTTAAAGCCGGCCTGGAAGTTGATTTTCATCCAAAGCATACCGACCTTATCAGAGATATTGTGGGTATGTATTCATTTGATGTCATTGGGAGTTCTCTGCATTTTCTTGATGGTATTGACGTAGTAACTCATGGATCAAAATGGAGTAGGGGAGAAAATGACACAGATTATATTTACGCCCTTTACCTTGAAAAATTTGATAAGATGCTGGATCACGATTATTATGATGTAATATGTCATTTTGATTTGTTAAAAAAATTTGGAAGGCAACCTTTAAAAACCTTTGATAAAGAAATAAATGAGATCTTGTCAAAAATAAAAAATAAAAATTTATCGTTGGAGCTTAATACAAGCGGATATAATCATCCGGTTAATGAGGCTTATCCTTCCATAGAAATTATAAAAAAATGTTTTAAAAAGGGGATTTTTTTTACTCTTGGGTCAGATGCTCATAAGCCTGAGAGCGTTGGTCAGCATTATGACAAGGCATTGCCATTGCTTATTTCGGCTGGATACAGCCATCTATCCACATTTGAAAAGCAATGTCTTAGCATAATCCCCATTACAGGGGCTACCAACTTAAGGCAGGACACCTTGTAATCTCAAAAAGTTACAGTTTTTCAAAACACTTTTTACGAATCTGTTTCTCCTCTCCATTTATTGCGTAGCTTGGGTTTAATACTCCGCCCCTTGGGGCGCTTCAAAAAAAATACCTTTTGATACCCCGTCCGCTTGCGGCGGGGTAGTTCATTTTAAAATCACCTGAAGAAGTTTCAAAGAATATACGAGAAATTCTTGAAGATGCACTGTACAAAGCATACCGGGCGATGCGTAAAAATAGGCTTAACATTCAGGATGTAATGGAAAACTTGAAAGAAAGCCCATACGAGCGGTTCCGGTTTCGCTATATCGTTCCAGTTGACCAATGCAATATTTACGCAAAAACGTTGATTGAGGACCTTCTTCCTTCAATAACATCCTGGATTAAGGATAACTTTCCAACCGAAGAAGACGTAGAAGAAGTATTTGAGTTTGCTCTGGATGAAGCAATTAAAGCTTCTCTATGCAGTTTGGAAAGCGAGATCCTGGATTTTGTTGTTAAACGTGTAATGCAGCTTACAGGGTCAACGCTTGAAGATGGAACATTAGTCTTAGAAGAAACGGAGCTGTCAGCGTTTATAAATAGGTTGAAGCTTGTGTTGGCATCCGATCCAGGTTCCATATCTCCTGTAGTCACACAAGCCAGAATTCGAGGTGAAATGCGTGCATCATGGCTAATGGATATGCCTGCCGAGTTGGTCCTTATTGATGGCGAAGGAATTGGTCATGATACACGAGAGGATAAGACGCTTGCGTCTCGGCACCTGGACTTTTTTTACCAGGCTGACGAAATTCTTTTGGTCGAGGATGCGGAAAAACCGTTTACGGGCGGCGGAAAAGCCGCTATCTCGGGTATTGTCCGTAATGGGTATCTTCCTATGGCAAACGCATTTGGATATACTGATTTTTCAATAAGTTAAACAAACACCCAAAATCATTATGAGTCTTATTATCCGCAACTTCGTATATAGAAGCTATAAAATTAGCAAAAGTAGCATCAATTTACCTGAAGTGGCTAAATTCAGGCTAATACAAGTGCGTTTGCCCTGCTGACCAATGCCTTATCTTGTTGATCGTTTTCTTGGCCACATAGTGCATATCGGTACCTGTAGCCAACTGGATCCGTGCCGAAATGAAATCCGGTGTTGAAAAATGGTCCCCAGCATAAGCAACCAGATTGGGATTCTATGCCCAAAACCCCAAAAAGTTTCATGGAGATGGTTTCACCTCTACCATATTGTTTGAACATGGGGATAGGCCAGGATTTTCTCATCTTTTGTGATCAAAGGAGCCCCTTCTGAAATTGCGGTAGCAATTATAATTCGGTCAGCCGGATCGCTGTGAATTGGTTCAAGCTGGTTTACTGATTTTACAGCAATAGAATTACTAACGGGAATAAATTTTATAAAAGGAAGGGCTTCTGACTTCATAATCCAGTCAGAAACATCCACCGTGAGAACTAATCGTTTTTTCAGGACCAACAGTGCAACCTCCCAGGCAGAAATAGATGAAATTAATATCGCTTTTTCCTTGATGGCCTTATTAATAGATTTCTTTGCCTTGTTGGATAGTAATTCCGGATTGCTTACAAACCAGATCCAAGTATGTGTATCCAGGACTATCATTTTAGAGTCTCCCAGTCATCTAATCCTACAGGGGCAAAAGGGTCTTCAAATTTAATTACGGAATTGCGAAGACTTTTCATGGTTTCATTAACATCCTCGGAATACGGTATAATTTTCAGTACTGATTTGCCTCGATCAGTGATTATCAATGCCTTTTTTGTTGTTTCCACATCACGAAAAAACTGCAATGCCTTGGGTTTGAATTTCGATTTAGATACAGTATTATGCATTTATCCTCCTTAATTGAATTAACTATAGTCATAATACCATGGTTGGATATTAAATTCAAGTTTAATATTCAAATGCACATAATTTTTTCGCCCCCCCATATCTCAAAGACTATCCCCTATTTCGCGGTGTGCTGGTGAAGGAGTGGGGGACGGATAAGACACAAAGGAGACGGTTTTCCGGCCATATGCGCTGGCATGGCGTGAGTGGGCCCAGTGACGCTTAATGTAGGCCCCGACCCTATTTTTATTGTCATTTATTGTGGGCCCAGAAAAATCATTATTGCGGGTCTGGGCGTTTATGATTGCGGGCCGCTACACTTAGCGTTGTTTTTTGTCCAAATTCTATTCCGGGGCCGTATATCTTGAGATATCTGGCATTAGCATTCATATTTTTTGTGGAGTCCTTTACCGTCATATGACCATCTGAAGGGATGTGCAAGCAGAGTATTCCATTCTTCAAGAAAAGCTTCAAAGCTTTCCTTTAACTCCTCCACTAAACCGTAAGATTCATTGAATACTTGTAAGTTCAAACTGATTTCAGAAAATTAGCAGTGCTATGAGCGGAACATAGTTATAGTGGCATGTACTATGCGGCTTTTTTAAAGTCGAAGTTGTCAGCGATGAAGGTTGAATATGTACTCAGCGACATTGGCTTGCCTGTTCTTATATAGTGTCGCAAACTCTCTTGCATATATTTAGGAAAGGAGATTCCACTTAATTTGCAGGTCACATGAATAGACAGCAAAATCGCATATGCATTTGCTCCTTCTGCAGATACGCTGCCCCCGGATATCTTACGCTTGACTACTCCTATGCGAATCAAGAATTCTCCGTAGTTGTTGTGACACGGAGCTTCAGGATGTTCTACAAATGTCAGTATCCGTGGTTGCTGTCTTTTGACCTGTTTTATTATCTCCTGCAAAACATCATCCGGATCAGACCAATTCAATAAATCCTCCAATCTCTTTTTCAGCCTGTTCAGGCGTCTGCGAAAGACCATTTCGCCTAATTTCTTACGATTTGCCTGAATCCATTCACCATCACGCAGAATTCGGCGCAGTTTCAAATAAAACTTGACAATATCTAAACAATATCTAACAGATGCGGGAATGCGTCACGGAACTTCCTTATTTTTCTCAACAAATGAGCCATACAACTCTGTTGCTCACAGATCAGTTGTAAGTACGCACTCCACCCATCTACCACCAGGAGCCCAAAAAATATTTCTCCAAGTACCCGGCGGACCACAGCCGAACCACGTGTTGTGTCAACTGTAAAGTACGCTGAATCTTGTGTGCCAAAAACCCATAGCCACCAGTTCTTACCTCTGACACGCCAGCTAAGTTTCATCTGCATGCAGGGTTGCCCCATTCTTGATATCCTGAAGTATCTCACTGTATACATCCTTCATGATACGGGCAACTCTAATGACATGTCGAGAAAGCCCGGATGTTGATATCTTTAGTCAAAAAAATGCCTTCAAATAATCTCGAATTTTTGTAAACGGCATGCATACAGCCACCCACAGGTAACAGATCAATATTGTAGCGTTTAATTCAATATCCGATTTAGGTAAGGCCAATTCTGACTTCGCTGTAATTACCTCTTTACAATCATCACAATATTTCTTCTCTTGTACTACTTCTATGACTTCAGGTTTTTCAGCAGCATCCGGAATGTCTTCAATGATTCGTATCTTGGCACTTTTAAGTGGCTTTTGATCCGTCAAGTCTTTGCCACACAAATCGCAACGATCAACTGTCGCCTTTTCTATACGATCAGGTTCAAGATTCTTTGGACGATTACCAGCATTTTTTCGTGGCTTTCTCCCTCGTCCCCTGCCTTTCTTTTTGTCTTTGCCATCATTTCCCACTCCTTTTTTTCCCATTCTGGCTACTTTGATGATGGCTTGTTTGCATCCTCATTTATGGATTTGATTTTCTGATTTTTGATTTTTTTCTTGACTTTTGCATTTTCCGCTTGAAGCTTCTTGATTTTCTCCTCTAATTCGATATATTTGTCCCGTAGAGTCTGAAGTACCTTCAAGAGTCTGCTCTTGGACAATTTCGATAAAACGATATAACTTGCTGCTATTATGGCTTTTATGGTCAATTCTGATACCTCAAAGTATATATGTACAGCATGAGGTATCATAGATTGAAAAAAATATCTACTTATTTTTTTAAAAAAATGTAAGTTCATAGTATAGGAATTTCCATTTTTTAGTACGTAATAACAAATAGTTGTTGAGAATAGGATGCCATATATGTAAAACAAAATGATGAAAGCGCCATTAAAACCAAAAATTGATAAAGCAATCTTTCAAACACTTTTTATAGACCATTGGGATACCTTTAAGAAAAATCATCCTAAGTATGCTTCTCCACAATATGATGTGC
>DAOWEW010000004.1 GCA_030638305.1 Desulfobacteraceae bacterium | reverse complement strand
TTTTAACTTTGTGGGGTCATTCGTTTGATTTATTCTATCAATGATTTCAGGTAAAATTTTCCCAAAACGTAATTCAAGAGCCTCTATGATATTTTCTTTTGTAGTTTGAATTATCCCCTGCTGCATTCCCTGCTGCATTCCTTTATCTCTAATATATTGTGCTAACATGGCAGTCTCCTTATGCTGAATTATTTCATGATATAGGCTTTTCTGTTCTTGTTCACTTATTTGCGCATACACATCTATAAAATCGACATATTTATCAAAAAGCATACGGGATGCAAGTTGAAACAATCCTGAGTATGCATGCCTTATTACCTCTATTCGTTCATCCTTTTTATAATTCATTTTCGGCAATAATATTTTAACCACAGGATTGTTTATATTGTAATAATCTCGGGTGTTAAAATCAAACAGTTTGAAAAATATATATTCGAAATGAAGAAACAATCGGTCGTTTAATCTTGTTTCCAGCTTTCGTAGAACACCTTTGCGCCATTTTGTGCGATCAGTAAATAAAACCGTCGGTATTACCAGTGCCTGGGGATGGGCTTCCATCAGGTCTGTTGTATAACGCAGCAATTTATAGATTGTCATTTTTTATTTAGCCTCGGACACACGCGGACTTACGCAGACAATTTTTTAGCATACTTTGCCTAACTCATTAATTAATTTGCGAACATACCCTCGAAAAGCCGAACTCAAATGCAGTGTACTCTCATCAAACAGGGCATCAATCGCGTGATCAAGATCTTCGCGTGCCATCAAAGCCTTGTTATATGCGCGAACAAGCAACCCTACTGAACCAATCACCAGTGCGCCACGAAATTCGAGCTCTCGCCTCAAGGCCATGTCATCCGTTAATATCGGTTTTGAGAAGCCGTCCTCATGCGCCAGGATAAAAACTTCAATATCAGCTGGATGAATGGGTAGTTGACCGATTTCTCCGAGCACTCTGTCACGCTGTTCCCTCTTGATTGGTACTATCAATATAGATGAACTCAAATCAATAGTTTCAGCGTCCAGACTGTAACGACCCAGTTCCTCAGCAACTAACCTGGGTATATACAGACGCTCAAAAACATTCAGTGTGAACAATTTACCGATTTCGTGTAAATGCAAGATGGGACCGGTGTCACTGATAGCTTCAAGCATTTCCGAAACCCCAGGCAACGTCGCCCTCCAGAGCATCACGCTGATATTCAACCTTTTCCAATGCTTCTGTACCAAGTTCCTTCAGCGCATGCTCGCGTGAAATGCTACCAGACAGATAGGCATCAATTATAGTGTCACGGTAGAGCACACATATCCCCTCACGAACGGCTTGGGCAAGCACCGTTGTCTCGTCAAGCCCGCGTTGAGCAGCTACAAAAGCCAACTCACGGGACAGAATAGGTTCATTCATTGTCGTATCTCCTAAGTACTTTCGAGCACTTTCGGGACGCGGGAGTACTTTCGTTCCTTAGTTTATAAGTTTCTGTTTTTATTAGACCTTCCAGAGGAGGGCAAGCAGAATTAACAGGATATTAATTAGCCGCAGACGCACGCGGACTTACGCGGACAAACGCAGATGATAGCTCCGCCCCCTGGATTACATTGGATGAAGCCACTTAACTAATTAATTTTATTATAGATATGTTGCGATTGGCTTGCAAAGAAAAAACTATCATGCCCTTCAGGCAAAAATAAGGTCTGCGCTTATCTGCGGGTGTCCGCGGCTAAATTTTCTTTTTTAAATTTATTTTAAATTAGCCGCCCCAGATAAATGGTTCTTCGAAATTTAACGGGGGTAAACAAACACGCGCGGACGATAGCTGGATAAAAAGGCTTGGAAACGCAAAAATCTGATAGCTCACAGATAAAAAGCTTGGAGACTCAAAGGTCGCGCCATCGCCTCAATCCTTGCAACCTTTCTTTATAGGCATTATATGTCATCGCATTTAAGAACATGTGTACTTTGTTTACTTTTTGGGAAGATCAAACTTCTTAATAAGCCCCTTTAAGGCATAAGGAACGTGGACGAATTAACTTCACCAAGTAGGCACACAGATTTGGGACCATTATAAAACTTTCCAGTATGTTTACCTCCGCTTGTGTAATCAAATCGTATGCCATAATCGGACAGGATCTTGATCACCTTTCTCAACTTCATTGGCTTAAGCATAGGTTAATCCTTTGCTTATAATGTCCCCCTTAATCTTGTCAAAATTTGCCTGGAAGATATGTTTTTCAGCTTCAATTGCTAACTTTTGATATATATCCCAATATTCTTTCAGATCAGAATCAAACAAGTTGTCCAGATTGTTATTTTCAATAGCATATTTCAAATAATCCATTAATATACTGTTCATAGACTGTTTTGCTTCTTCAATAGTATCTCCATGACTTGAGATGCTGAAGTCAAGACACCTAATGACTATAACAGAATCTTCCTCAGTTAAAAGGATATGTAATGGCGATACTTTATTGGAAATATAGCATTTTTCTGCCCTTATTGGCTTCATAATTATTTCCTCCTAAAAATCCTTTTCTTCGCATATGGAGATGCCTATGCAAATAATTGTTTGTTTTTAGCCGCTGTTATCCTTGCAACGAAGCCAACACTTGTTCGCACAACTTTGTACTGATCCAAATATCTCGTCTGGCAGAGATTTCTCTCATTAATAACTCAATTTGGGCTAAAGTTAACATATGTTCACGGTAAGCTTGAACCATAATACCTAATGTGCCGCGCAATTGCAGGTTCAACCGGCGGGCCTCACCGCGGGCAACCTCATCGTCTAAAAGTAACAAAGGATGCATCATTGTTTGTGCCAGCGCCACTACTGCTCTTTCACCAGGATCCAGAATCACAGATGGTATATATGCGGATAAAACATCTGGTGGTACATCCACCACTGGCCACTTTTGATGTTGCCAGAACAAACGCACAGTTAGGGCATCCGGAGTACCCTTTGCCAGTCCATATGTGACAACCTCATCGTATACAGTGTGTGGAATCTGAACTTCATCATATAGCTCGGAGAGAAGTTCCAGTCGGTTGAGCTTACCGAGTGAGATCAGTGGACCTGCGTTGCAAAGGACGACTGGCCCGGCGCTCAACTGAGCTCTTCTGCTAATGTTTCAGCGCTAAAGGGTGGCTCCATGCCTCGCGCGTAAGCGTGATTGGCCAGCTCTGATTGGGAAGTGCCCACTTGATGAGCGGCTGCACCAAATGAGATACCACCGCGAGCATACTGCTCCAAGGCACGTTCGATTTTTAAAGCTTGGAGCCCGCGCTCCAATAGCTCAACTAAGAATTTCTGGTTGGCTGTTTCCAGCTCCCGCGCTAAAGAATCAGGAATGTTAAAAGTGCATACTTCAGTAGACATCATATCTTCCAATGATTGGGTTTATTGGGTTGCGAATTGGGTGGAACACCGCGGATACACGCAGACGGACGCAGATGATAGCTCCGCCCCCTGGATTACATTGGATGAAGCCACCTAACTAATTAATTTTATTATAGATATGTTGCGGTTTGCTGGCAGAGAAAAAACTATCATGCCCTTTGGGTAAAAATAAAGTCCGCGCTTGTCCGCGTAAATCCGCGGCTAAATTTCCTTTTTCCCTTTTTCACAACTTTAAAAAACGCTGTTTCAGCCTCTGCATTTGTTCTTTTCTATGGAATTCCATAAGTTCCTGTGAGACAGGTCTTTCAACTCTGCTTATATATGCCCAATTATATCCAAAAAACAATAGAAGACTTCCTATAATATAAGGCTTTTTTGACATCTGGTAAACAGTTCTAAAAAGTTGCCATAAAGGGTGACCACCCAGGAAATAATCCTTGTATCCTTGCCTAAAGGATGTCATCAGGGCACTGGTGTTGCCGGTTCCCATTTTTTTGTGATGAAAGCATACTTTTTCTGTAAATGTTTTTGTCTTCCAGCCTTTCATTCTTGCTGTTGTAACGGCAGTCCAGTCAATACCACCGCCTTTTATTGGAATGTATCCTCCGATTGCTTCAAAGCATTCACGCCTGAATAACTGGCAAGCGCCTGATACATGCTCAATATTAGTAAATTTGTAATCATAATGAGAAGAACCTTCAACAAATGGGGTTCCGCCTACGCCGAGTTCAGGAATCTCAGCAAATTTGCCAAGAAGAAATTCAAAATAATTTTTTTCAAAAGAAATGTCTGCATCAAGATTCCCGATAATACCATATTTGACATCTGTAAGCTTTTCATAGCCGGCATTAAAACAATGTACCTTGGCTGCAAATGTACGATCTCTATGCTCAGGCATCCGTATTAATTCAATCCAGGTGTTTTCAACTATATATTGTTTTACTATCTCATCTGTTCGGTCAGTAGAGCCATCACTGACAATCACCCATTTTTCGGGTAACACGGTTTGTGAGATAACGGATTGAATTGTTTTCTCTATATAGGCTTCCTCATTACGTGCAGGAGTTATTAGGACATATTTGAGATAAGTTTTCATGTTTTTTAATTTTTTAATTAGCCGCGGACTTACGCGGACACTTTTCTCTGCCGACCTGGCAGAGAAAAAATTATCGTGCCCTTTGGGTTAAAAAAAAGTCTGCGCTTGTCTGCGGGTGTCCGCGGCTAAATTTCCTTAGAGATGTATGCTATTTGTGATTCGGTTAACTCAGGGAACATTGGTAACGAAAGAATTTCTTGAGACGCTCTGGTTGCTTCCGGAAAATCAGTTTCACTGTGAATTAGATATTTGTATGCTTTTAAGTTTGGCAGGGTAATGGGATAATGGATACCAGAGGCTATGCCTTTTGACTTTAAGTTGTCCTGAAGTTTCTGGCGTAACTCTTTTTTTACCCTGACCACATAAAGATGATAAACTGCTTTGACATCGTTGATTTCAATTGGTGTGACAAGATCCGTATCTTTCAAATATTTATTGTACAGATAAGCATTTTTTCTTCTACTTTCCGTCCACTCAGGAAGATGTCTTAATTTAACATCAAGAATTGCGGCCTGAATGCCATCCAGTCGGCTGTTTACACCTTCAATTTCATGGTTGTATTTCTCAATCCTGCCATGGTTGGCAATCATTCTTGCTTTTATCGCCAAGCCTTCATCATTTGTAACAATAGCGCCCGCATCTCCATAGGCTCCCAGGTTTTTTCCAGGATAAAAGCTGAAACATGCCATATCACCGATTGAACCGATTTGCCGTCCTTTGTAGACTGATCCATGAGCCTGTGCAGCGTCTTCGACTATTTTTAGATTATATTTTTTTGCAAGGTCTAAAATTGGATCCATGTCAGCCGGCTGTCCATAAAGATGAACTGGGATTACGGCCTTGGGTTTAGCCTGGAGGCTTGTTTTTAGATATTCTTCCAGTTTTGTGACATCAATATTATAAGTTTGCGGATTTATATCCACAAATACTACTTTTGCACCGGTCATTGTTATTGCTTCTGAGGTTGCAATGAAGCTGTTTGCAGCAGTTATGACTTCATCACCCTTTCCAATTCCAAGGGCTTTAAGGGCAATAAACAGGGCATCGGTGCCGTTTCCAACTCCTACACAATGTTTGACGTTACAAAATTTTGCGAAGTTTGTTTCAAAAGTTTTGGCAAAGGGACCACCGATAAATGCGGTTTTGGAGATTACTTCGGCAATGGCTTGATCAATTTCGTTTTTTATATTTTCATACTGGCTTTTCAAATCAACAAATGGAATGTTCATTTTTGTTCTCCTTAAATAAGTTTAGCTGCAGACTGAAAATAAATTTAGCCGCGGACGGACGCGGACTCACGCAGATACTTTCTTGATATTTCCCCTTATCTGAAAATTTATAATACAACAATAAAGTCTGCGTTTGTCGGCGAGTGTCCGCGGCTAAATTTAATAAGGCAATTCTGTAATGTTTTTTATTATTTTAGCGGGATTGCCAACTACAACTGCGCCATCAGGAACATTTTTGACAACTACGGAACCTGCCCCGACAAATGCATTTTCACCGATGGTTAAACCCGGCAATATGGTACTGTTCGCACCAATTTTTGCTCCTTTCTTAATTGTAGGGCCAATGAGAGTTTCTTTTGCATCCAAAGATAATGGATAGCGGGCGTTTGTCAGAACAACATTGGGGCCGATCCAGGCATGATCCTCAAGAACCGAATATTCAGATATAAAGGCCTGGCTATGAATTCGGACATTGTCTCCGATGCTGATATGGTGTTCAACTGTAGTTAGCGTGCCAATACTGACATTATTGCCGATTGTATTAAGTTCTCTTATATTTGCCTTGTTTCCGGTTGCAAAACTATTTCCGATCCGGTTGCCGGCATATATGACAGTGTGAGAGCGTATGCAGGCATTGCGGCCAATAACCGTCTCAAAATCCCCCTCTTGTTGACCCAGAGGGGGAATGCCTATAATACAATAGTCTTCTATGATTGCCCCTGTGCCTATCTTTACGTTCTCATATATCAACCAATTTTTCCTTTGAAATTAGCTGCAGACTTACGCGGATACTTTCTAAAGTCTGCGTTTGTCCGCGTCAGTCCGCGGCTAAAATATCATTTAACGTAGTAATCGCAAGTTCATTATCAAAATCAAAACCGGTTTTTAAATTATCTATTTGCCTTATTGTGTTTTGCAATTCCGAATCGTTTTTAACCACTTTCGTATAACCCATTTCTTCCAGTTTTAAATGCAGATCCTCTTTCATATCGCTTGCAGCCGGTAACTCTCCATACTTGTAGTCCCTCGGCATTACCAGAAATTTGGTTTTATGTTTTAGGCATATTGTTCCAATACCTGCACTTTCCTGGGTAATTACGTATTTGGCGTTCATGATCAAATCATCAATCTTTTTGGGGGTACAAAAATCAAACAATTCAAGATGTTTTGAGGTATATTTTGTATGCCCTGCCTGGACAACAACTCTTTCCTTTATCGCGCCTTGCCTTTTCAGTGTTTCAACAGCAAATATCAGCCTCGTGAAAGCCTCTCCTCTGGTTCCCAGGGTAATAAATATATAGTCTGAATCAGGATTTTTGAGACCGGAATTTGCTTTTTTAAATACAGGCCCAATGTATACAGCCTTTGGGTTTTCATCATCCTTCCATTGAGTGAGAAACCTGTGCCCGATTTTTAGCAAAAACGTGCCGAACTTTGAATAACCATTCACCCGGGAAAAGGTATCAATATAGATAAACTTAATCCGCAATATTTTTGCAAGGAGAAATGGAACAAAAGCTGTCCTGCCGGAACCTGTGCTGAGAATGCAGGTTGGCCTTTCTTTGGCAAATACTTTTATAAACAGGGGAACCTGAAATAAATATGTCCATGGTTTTTTAAAATGTGCTGAGCTGACAAAATATTTCTTCTCGTTTTTTAGCGTGCTGAGCGTCTGATTGTTTTTGTTTGTAATCCAAAAATGATCATAACGATTATAGAAGTCAGATAGATTTGTCATTTGTTCAAAATGGCCGCCTGATGTGCATATCAGGGCAAGGTTAATTTTCTTGTTCTTCACGTAACCCCCAATTTACACCTTTCCGGTTTGAAGCGCAATTGAATCTCTCTTCCTGTTTCTATTGACTCATAAATTGCGCTGATCAATTCAAGAGATTTCCTGCCTTCAAGACCATCCACTAAACCTGCTTTGTTGTCCTTTAACGAGGAAATAACCCCTTTTAAATACTCGCTTAGATTATATCCCCACCCTTCAGGGTTTTTGCCGTATTTTTCAAAAACTGTTTCATCATCAGGCAGAGGTTCTTCAAATTCCCAGGTAGTTAGCTCATTCATGAAAAATCCGCCGATGACAACACTCCCTTTTTCACCAAGAATACTGATTGAGCCCTCAAGATCCTTTGGCCTGGCAGCAGTTGTGACTTCGATAATCCCTATGGCGCCATTGGTAAAACGAAGAATAGCGGCTCCTGTGTCTTCACATTCGATGTTGACCAGCCGGGTGACGCCCACGGCTTTAACACTTTCGACATCTCCCATAAACCAGGTGAGCATGTCTATATGATGGCTGGCCTGATTGGTAAAAACACCGCCATCATAGGCCCAGGTGCCGCGCCATTCCGCGGAATCATAGTACTTCTGATCCCGTTTCCAGCGGAGTCGCACCGTTCCCATGACCATTTTTCCAAAGCGGCCTTGCTGCAACGCCTCCTGAGCCTTTATCACCGGGGCATTGTACCGATTCTGATGAACAACAAAAATCCTGGTGCCATGCCTGTCACAAGCTTTGATAATCTCATCAGCCTCCTGAAGGCGCAGGGCAATGGGCTTTTCGATCACAATCGGCTTTTGATATTTAACAAGCTCAAGTACATTCTGATGGTGAATCCCGCTTGGTGTTAAGACATTTATGATGTCAATCTCATCACCCATTTTCTCCATCATTTCACTTATGCTGTTAACATGCCGAATCCCATGCTCTTTGGCGAATTTTTCGGCGCGTTCGGCTATGGTGTCACAACAGCATACAATCTCCGCATTTTTTAATATATTTTGAATGACATGTGAATGCTTTTTGGCAATATTGCCGCATCCGACTAACGCAAACCGCCATTTCTTCATGATATTAAGCCTCTCTGAATTCCTGATATAGGTTAAGCAGATCAAGCCGGTGTTTTTCCCAGCCATAGACCTCAAAAAATTTGCCTGCCGCTTGAACCTGAAGCCTTCGTTGTTCTTTTTCTTTATACAGGTTTAGGATGGCTTTGGCCAAAGAATCAACATTTTCCGGTTCATAATATTGGATCATTTTTTCGTCAAAGTAGTATTGGATAGTTTTTAGCCTGGGTGCCACTACAGGGATGGCGAGAGCCATATATTCCAGCATTTTTACCGGCAGCATAAGTTCGGTAGCTATGTTTTTCCGATTTGAAATAACACCGATATCCATCTCCCTGATCATTTCAACGATTTTCTCAACCGGCTCCATCCTTTTGTTGAAATGAATACTGCCTTCAACCCCCAATGCTTTGCTCAACTCAATAAAGTCGTCAATATCATCGCCCAAACCCAGAATATAAAAATTTAACTGGGGTATGTCACGTTTCAATACAGAGACTGCCCGAATGGCCTGATCTATCCCAAGCCTCCTGGTCACTGTTCCATGGTAAATCAGGTTAAACGGATTGCTCTCTTTTTTAACTGAAAGAACCCTTTCATCCTGCTTAAAAATTCTATGATCAGGAACGTTCATCGAAATCAGTATCCTGTCCGGCTCTAAACCTCTGGAAATTAGAATATCTCTTTGAACGTGGTTAACGCAAATGATCTTATGGGCAATCCGACAACTGATTGATTCTTCGTAACATAAAAGTTTAAATAAAAGTTGTTTGCTGCTGTGGCTAAACTTCGTTAGATAGGTCTCCGGTATGGAATCATGAATATCCAAAATTACTTTTTTCCCGATCAGTCTCGGTAAAAACGCGGCAAATACGAGAAAATCAGGCATATTATGCACATGCACTATATCCAGGCTTTTTGCAAAAACCAGTCTGTTTACAACCGTAAAAGCAGTTAGTAAAAAACCGAGGTAAGATAGTATATACTTAATTTTATTTTTACCCCGATACTTATGAATATCCAATTCCCGGACAATTACTCCCTTTTTACGATAAACTTTGGAATCCTTTCCTTCTTTAAGCGTTAAAAAGGTCACCTGGAACCCGGGCTGTGAAGCAATAGTTTCAGCTTCACGTCTGACCCGGGCGTCCGAGGGATAAATGGTGTATGCAATCATGCAAACATTGGTCGGTTTCATAAGAAAAATTAATTTTTGACAGGATTGACAGGATTGTCAGGATTATTTATTTCCAGAGTAATATCCCCGTTTTTATCCGGTATTTCTAAATCGACATATTCATAAGCGCCACTTTCGTCTCGCTGGTTTGTGTTTCGAGGTTTATAGACTCTCATGGCCATACCGGGGCTCGGGGCACCATTCAGATGCCGGAGTTCAATTGAGATGGAATTGTTGGTAACGACGGGTTTACAAAATTCGATCTCCCGCCTTTTCTGAAACCAGTGAACTGCCTGCGTTGCAGTTGCAAACCAAACCTTTCTTTGTTTTAAATTTTTTAACAAGCGCACATAAAAACTGTCCCACAACCTCTCGGGAGCAAGGCTCCGATGGTGCCAATTAATGGTCAGCACCCCTCCGAAATGCGCCACACTCGTGATAATCTTTTGCACCTCACACCATGCCTGAGCCTCAGTTAAATTCATGCGATCCGGATAAAACAAGGCCGTATCCATAACGTTCATCGGCAGTTCGATTATTCCTCCAGCCCCCAACATGCAAAATGCCTGTACCGTTCCACTGCGAAAGCCTATTGTTTCATTATAGCCCAGAGTGGAGTCATATAGAAAGCCTGCTTTTGTTAGATGTCGGGGTGATTTTTCATTAAAATACAACCAGTGCATACGAATGCCGATATCTGAACTGCCGGCAATTTTTGCGATTACTGCAAACTCCCTGTGCCCCTGTTTATGATCAACCCAGGCATCAATCCCATGGAGTCCGATCTCGCAGCCGTGGTCAATCAAAAGCTTTATTTGATCATGAATATCATTAACATCATACCTGGCTGCTCTAATCCTGGGCGCTTTGCCTTTTTCATTTAAGCCTTCATAGTTCTTGGCAGGAATAAAATAAAAAGTCGATGGCAAGGGTTCTTCGAGTTCGATATAGCGCTTGAACTGAACCCAAAAATCTTTCACCAGGCCGAAAAAAACTCCTGGCAACAATAAAACCGAGTACCAGTTGCGGATCAGGTTTTTTATGGGGATGCGTTGCTTTAGAATCCCAACGATTGAGCCGATAATCGCTCGATAAATAAAGCCGAAAACTGTGTGGTCAAATAGATGCCTGCGGATACCAACGAAATCCACATCATGGGTGAGGCAGACAGTAAAATCATACCCCTTTGGAGCAGGCGGTATTTCAATAAGATACAATCCTGCATTGAGAATAAGCTTGCGTAGAATGGCTATGTGACGCTCAATTGTAGGAATCTGTGCAAATTCGAGCGGCTGTCCTTTGGATAATAAAAAGTTAATTTCAACAAACAAGTCATAACCGATACGGATAACTTTCTTATCTTCACGTTCAACTTCTATTACTACGGACTCTTTTGACTGTTCTAATGTAAACCGTGCTTGTTCTTGTTTGTGGAACGTTAGCGCCTGACCATAGATTGGGAAAGATAGATTTTGATATTCAAAGGGGTTGCTTTTACTTGAAACTTTTGGTTCAAGCGCTTCTTCGAAATCAAAGCGGGTGGGGTTACTGTTATAGAATAATGTGAGTTCGGTGTCGATTGAGGGCAGTTTGTCTGCAGCAACGATAACAACATCATACCTTCGATTTTCCTGAAAAAATTCCCAGGGAGTTTTAAACAATTGAAAAAACTCCGTAGCAGCTTTTTTCTCAAATTCTTTAGCAATTACACCGATCAATTGTACCCTGCAAGGCCTATAATTTTACCCTTTGCAATGTTAATGCTAAGTCGGTCTCCCGATACTAAAATATTCGAATCCTTGAGATTGCAGATAATCTGGCGAATATAAATTGCGAAAGCTGATAGCTCATAGGTGAAAGATTCAGAGGTCAGGGATCAGAAGTCAGATGAGAGCACGGAAAACACAGAAATTGTTTTTCTTAGCCGCGGACGGACGCAGACAAACGCAGACATAAAAAGCTCATAGATGATAGCTCAAAGCTGAAAGGGGAAAAGATGAACGTCGAACATCGAACGTCCAACATCGAATGTCGAATAATGATGTCGCTCAGCTCTTCAAATTATTTTAAATTAGCCGCAAACACAAATAGCTGATAGGTCATACTGGTTACTGGTTGGTGGTTAAGGGCACGGGGCATAGAGCATGGCTGATGACGCAAGACGTTCGATGGGGACAATCCATGAAACTTCAATCATTCTTCAACCATATCTCTCAAGAGATGACTAACGATCCCCCGGCTCAGGGCAATTTTATGCTGAAGCGAATCGTCAGTTAATAATTCAGATTGCGTAATCATAGCTATGGTCAAAAATATGGTATCGTAGCCACTCGCCTTTGACTCGATGCCGAAAGAGATGGCCTCCTCCAGTATCTCATGTTCATAAAACATATGAGCGGCATTTCTTCTAAGAAAGGATATCCCTTTTCTTGAGTCCTTTTCATTATTAGTAATGCGGGATATGACTATTGCAGTCTCAATCAAGGCAACTGCAGGAATATACATCTCAGCATGTTTATCCCTGACTTTATCCAAGTATGAGCGGGCTATTTTATGCATCTTCTGTTGTTTTTCCAGTATATCATCCAGCTTCTGTCTTCGAGGGGGAACTATCCCCTTTACAGCAAAAGACGTATCAATCGTATATCTTACCACTGACGACACCAGTCCTCTCTTTGCCTTCTCATCTTCATAAGTATCTCCGTACTATCTTCTTTTGTAATAGCATGACTGGCAATTGATGAGGCCAAATCATCTAGATCAACCTCTTCAGAAATAGCCTTCCTAACAACCTCCCTTAGGTCAACCACTTCCGCCTCCACCTTCTTCAGCTTATCCTCTACCATTTTTAAGTTTAATCGCATCATTTTTTACCGCCTTCTTGCTCTTGTGAAAAAACTATGCAAACTTTAAAAAAACTTTATCATAATATTTTGAATTGTTTCTCTTAGCCGCAGACGGACGCAGACGGACGCGGACACTTTCCTCTGCCGACCTGGCAGAGAAAAAACTATCGTGCCCTTTGGGCAAATTCCTTTTTTCTTTTGACAGGATTAGCAGGATATTAATTAGCCGCCCCAGATAAATGGTCCTTAGGAATTTAACGGGGCAGACAGACGCAGACATTTTTAGATTACTTTTTTAGATTACTTTATTTAGCCGCGGACAGGCGCAGACATTCTTTTTTTCTTTTACAATTGCGCGTTACATCCCTTTTATCCCCCTTCAAAGGGGGAGTTTAACGGGAGGATTCTTTTCAAAGCGTTGCATTATCGGGATGAGATAAAGCCCTCAGAGTACAAAGCCTGCGCGAGAATCGACAATGCGTATAGCATCCAGGCCTGTGACCATCTCATATAAGGAATTCTATTTTTGTAATATCTCTTTTTTTGATAGAAAAAATAGCCATTTTCCGTTCTCGTACCGTGCTTTGTACCACTGCGGATGCAAGTGAAGTCCTAATTCAAATCCATGCCTGTAGAAATCCCGCAACTGGTGTTTTACCAGGTCGATGGCCGGGTCCGAGCCCTTAGCTTCTATCATCTCCAGTTCAGCAACTTCAACGAAAGGCACGAAACGCTTATTCCATTTTTTGAAGATAGCCTTCAATCTCTCTGCCAGCTCGTAGACCAGTTCCCTCAAAGAGCCTTGGCCATTTCCATATATTTCGTAATCAATGGTGAAGATACATTCAATCATAATTATAATTATTCACCACAGGATTTTAATTAGCCGCAGACGGACGCAGACATAAAAAGCTCATAGCTGATAGGTGATAGGTGATAGGTGATAGGTGATAGGTGATAGGTGATAGGTGAAAAGATTAACGTCGACCATCGAATGTCGAATAATGATGTCGCTTTGCTCTTCAAATTATTTTAAATTAGCTGCAAACACAAATAGCTGATAGCAGCTCATAGCTGGTAGCTGATAGATTAAAAGCTTGAAAGCCAGGAAGCTTGGATTTTATCTCTTCAGGCTTTTATAGATGTCCACATCACCTGTTTTCAGCTTTTGTTATGTTTTTTCGCGAGCTATATACAAAACTTTTTGATACATATCGTCTCTAATCCAGAAGTTATGCTCAGAGCGCA
>DAOWEW010000195.1 GCA_030638305.1 Desulfobacteraceae bacterium | reverse complement strand
TTTTTCATACAAACACCTCTGCTGTTTGTACTCCCTGATATTCAAACAATGCATCTTCATCCGGCTCAAGGTAAAGTTCAATAGCTTCCTTGATATTGTTCGCAGCCTCATCAAAAGTATCTCCTTCGGAAATACAGCCGGGAAGAGACGGCACATAAACAGTATATCCTCCTTCTTCTGCCGGTTCTAACACTATTTTGATTTTCAATTTTTTTATTCCTCCCAGATAAAAATTAACTCATCTTATGAAGTCAGTAATATTTAAGATTCTGCAAGAATTTCCTTGATTGTTTGAATTCTATCCATTTGTCTGAGAACCGCTTTTGTCTTTTTTCTTTTTTTCTTTTCCGATTTTTCGCATCTTTCCCAATGTTTTTTTAAAGCCATAGCAATTGCTCTTTTGTTTTCCTCAGAAAACTCATTAATTTTGTTGTATATTTCAACTACTCGGTTTTCTAAAATTGATGAATCTCCAAGCTCTGCCAAAATGCGTTGCTCGGGTGTCATGGCTTCAAGTTCTGCTGCTCTTTGTTCTTTTGCTTTTCTTATTTTTTCCTCTTGCTGCTTTTTCTTTCGCTGTCGGTCTTGCTCCTGCTCCTTTTGCAAGAGCAATTCTTCTTGTTTTCTTTTTTTGTCAATCAATGCCTGATTTAGATTGTTTTGGAAAGCAGCTTCATCGACTTCTATCTGTTTTTTCATCTCAGGGGTTAATGGATTCAAAACCGCTCATCCAAATGGCGAAAGAACTGTATTGTGATTAGGCTTTCGAATTTCAGAGGCAAGCCAGAGCGTAGTTGCTTGATCTTTAAAAGTATATTTGCTATTTTCCAACATTATCTTGATGTCTCGGTATTTTTCTATGGTAACTGATTCAGCCCCGCTGTGGCGCCCTACTCGTATTAGCATAATATTGTCTGTTCCAGGCGTTTCAGGAATAGTGACTCCAATATTTTTCAATTCGTTATCTTCCCGGGTTTTCTCTTTTCCATAAAAAAGATGGGAACTGTATAAAAGTTTTTTTAGCTCAATAGCATCACTCACAGCATCCGAAGTCTGCGGGGCATTCACAATAATCTCACCGACAAATAATGAGCCTGGCTGAATGATCTCCAAAATCTGAGTAAGACGTCTTGCCTTGCTATCAAGCATTGTCTTTTTCTTGTTTACAGCGTAACAAATTTTCGTTTTTATATTTCCTACGGGCATAAAATCAGAAACTTTTACTAATCTGAAAGGATCTTTATCAATTTTTTCATTATTCTTGAAAACTCTGTCTAAATGCAAAAGTTTTTCTTCCAATTTCTTATGTACTTTTATTTCGGGTTTTCTATTCCTACGATTTTTAGCATTACGTTGATTGAGACCTTTTATATAGGAGGAATAGTCCTTGGCCTTATTTGCAAGGCTATTAAGATAAGCTGTGCGGAGCGCCCCTTTTATGGCAGAACCCGGAATATAAGGTCTTTGATCAAAAGCGCAAAATGCGGTTCGCTCAATTTTGAATTCATTGAGTTCATTGTTGATTTTTTGGGGGGGCAGTTTCAATACCTGATTATAATGACCCACAAAACCATTGCAAATTTTTACAGAGCGTCCCTGTGCAGGACGATTTTGAAAAAACTTATAGATTTCAAGAATAGATTCAATGGTTCCTTTTTTGCAGATAGCTGAAAAATTTTCTCTGTCAAACTGGCTTAGTTTTGCAATAAATAACAGCGGATCAAAAATTATCAGGCAATTTTTGTTTCTATCCACCACAAATCCTGTAGGTTCATAGACTTCATCACAGCCTATATGAATAGGGGAAAAGTTTTGCAAACAACATTTTATTCTTTTGTTTTCCATATCAATATCAATGCTCCAGTTTTAGCGGCAAATAAGGCGCATATCCCTGAACAACGCTGGATGTTTTTGCCTTTGATACACCGGTAACAGCTCTGCCAATATAGGGTTTATGAAAAATACTTTTGTCATTGGGGATGAAGATCGCTCCTTCATCAGCCATTACCACCGGATTTTTAAAAGGATTTCCAGCAGTTGCCAGACGGTCTCCATGTTTTCCAAAGCGGATAAACGGGGTAAAATACATTTTTTCAAATCTGTTTTTTTCAGGCACACAGGGAGCGAGCAAATAACATGCATTGGCATCTTTGGGGACCGCAACATTAATCTCTTTTGATTCACATACTGCAAATCGTCCAAGGCCAATGGAGGCATCCCTTCCAAAACCAAATTTGCCAATATTCTCAAGTCCTTTTTTGATCTGATCAATATCAGTTATGTTGTCATCAATTAAAACAAAAAGTACAAGTTTTGTTCCAGGATAATAATAGATGTTTTCTTTGGGATAAGGAGCAAAATTGTCGTCGCCCGTAGTTTGGGTCAGCCTGTTAATGGTATTATGAGTTTGTGAAAAATGACTGATAAAACTTTCGTATTCTGCAGCTTCTATTATTTTTCGTGTTTTCTTGGTTGTAACGGCAGTTACTTCATTTAACAATTCCTCATCATTTAGAAAGCAGGTATCCTCAAGGTCTATTTCCAGATTTTCGCCCAATAACATCCATCTTTGCATTTTGTTTTCTTTCATTTTTTTGTAATGTTCTTCTCCGCTGTTTTTATCAGAAGAAAACAACCATGAAAGCGGAATATCGGGACGTTTTAATGCATAATGGGTGCTTTCTTTTTCAAGTTTGGGAAAAACCGATGAAAACACAGCAAACGGGCGTTCATCATAAACAGACAAAACATGTTCAAGACCACCGTCAACCAGGGAAGGAGCATAGGCAACCTGCCAGCAAAAATGTCCAAACAAAGTATCGCCTTTTAAGGTTGTTCCAAACCCTGACAGGGGATAGATGGTAATTTCATAAAATTTCAAGGCATCCTCCTTTACCGTGAAGTTTCCGGATCAAATTTCTTTTGAATCTTATCGTCATAAAACTCAAATTCAATCTTTCCGTATCCGCGGCTCCCGCTTCCTCCCAGTGCATCCATTTGCAAGAGCCTTAAACCATCTATCAAAAAATCTTCCAGTTCTTCATCCTCTTCCATTATTTTGAGCGCTACGCAAAAATCAAATTCTACTCCTGAAGGTACACGTTCGATAAACCTTGGGTGCTTTGCCGTTCCTGTGATTCGATCAATGGTGTTTTCCGATTTTACTTCAATCAACGACCATTGATTTTCAGTTGCCTTTTTTCTCCATTCTTCAGTTAAAAAAGCATCGGCAAAGGAAGTTCTTGTTGGTCCGAGTTTTGCCAAGTATTCATCATCGGCTCCGCTTGAACCGAATAGTTTCAAGATTTTTTCGCCCTCCTTTTTTTCTTCCTCAGTGCATTCTTCAAGATCAGAAGGAGACAAAGGTTTGCCCTTGCTTTTTTTCATCAGTCCGCTTCTCATCTCCAAAAGAGAGCGCACCTTTCCTTTTAAGGAAGATCCCGGGATAAACGGCTCTAAAGTATGAGGATGCTTGATTACAGGATTATCCGTACCTCCGATCTTCATTTCCATATCACCAGCACCGATATGGAGCCCGCTTTTTAAAGTAATTTTTCCTGTAATTGGCTTTATCTTTAAAAGTTTCATCTAATTCCTCCATTTTCAGATCTTTTTTTCATATAGCCGATAAAAGCCCATGAATGCCTCAAAAAAATTACAAAAAACATTTAAATCTACCGGTCTTTCAATCTGATTGACAGATACTTTGATAAAATTCATAAAATTTTCTGAGATTAATTTGCGTCCACGGGCATAAGCAACTTTTGCAGTCAGCATATGAACCATAGGAATAATGCTTACCCATTCTTCAGAGCGTGACTTTGTCAGCATGTCAAGCCTAACTGTTTCATCATAAAATTTTCTGATCTGACTTCTTTTGTTTTCTTTTTCTCCACTTTTTTTATGGTCTTCAGCCAGCTTCTTTGCAAGCTCTTTGGCTGTTTTAGAAAACAATTCAGGGGCAAGAATCTGCTTTTCACTATCCTTCCACAAAACAAGATTTTTAATATCAAACACCTCTTCCATATCAAACACCTCCTATCTGTGATTATACACAACATTCCAGAGCGGTATCCTCAGCCTGCCTTCATGTTGTTTCAGCCATTTGACCATGCAAGCTGTCAATTCGTCCACAATCTCTCTGCGTTTTTCCTTAGTTTCTATTTTTTTCCCTATATTTCTCTCAGCAAAATAATAAAATAATGCTCTCCATTTAAAACAGTTCATATCATCTATGGATATCGGCCTCCTTTTTCGCGCCTGTTTGTCCATGGCTGCCATGCTGATAAACTCGTTTAGGCGGTGAAGCATGGATTTGGTGAGCCATTCATTTTGAAGCCATGTTTCAAATTTTTCCCAAATATTTTCAAGCTGTTTCACTTCATCCCATGTTGCTGTTTGAAAAAACATAGTAAGTTGATCTCGTCCTTTTGATTTTGATTTTTCAAGCGCAGCTTCTGCTGAATTAGCAATATTGTTCAAGGGCGTGTGAGCTTTATAAAGGCTGATACCTGCTGAAAAATGGATGTTTGGATTTTTGCATACATAATCACTAAAAGTTTTGTTCAGGATAAGCGATAATTCATAAATCCTGTTCCATGGCCCAATCAAAAACAGATCGTCTCCACCCGCAAAGACCGTGTAAATATTTTTAAACCTTTTATCAGTCATAAATAGATGGGGCAGATAAAGAGCAAAATAATAATTGAGCTGGCGACTTAAAGCAGCCAATCTGGAAATGGTGTATTTTTGTCTTTCAAGTCCGCACCCCATGAGCATACCAAGATAATCCACATCAGCTTTTAACGCTCCTAAAGCTTCAACTCCTGAAATCTTCCCAGCCTCATTGTTATCAAGGGCATTGACCGCAATATGATTAAAGGTCTTGGGATCTCCAGAATGTATTTCCTCAATCATTTCATCCTGCTTTGCTTTTGATTTGGCAGCCAACAGGCTTTGATAATTTTCTTTATCCTCTTTGTCAAAAATCGGTACATAGCTGTTAATGATTTTTTTGCTGACATCTTGCGGCGGTGCGCCATCCTGATACAATGAGATATCCCAGTATTTGAATATCTGCTTGCTGTCTAACGGGTCTTTGGCGTCATAAGATGAAAACAAAAGCTGGTATTGTCCAAAAACAGGTTCCATAAGCTGGTTTTTGTTACCGCTTATTTTTGCATCTTTCGACGTGATAATAATTCTATCGTTTTTTACCAATTGTGTTCCGATGAAAACATGATCCCTGCATAATTGGCAAATTGATCCAATTTGATCTGTTGACAACGTATAATTTGTTTCAGGTTCGGCAGGACGTTTTCCACAAAGAGGACACATGGGATGGTCCAATTGATTGTCAAATTGATCTAAATAGCCTGCAATAACACCGCCGTGCCGGTTTAAATCAATTTTTGAAAATTTATTCTCTTCCATACGACTGCCCATTTTTTCCCACAAATCCATGAATTTTTCAGTGGAAAAATCTTTATATCCCGCAGCCACATGAGAGAAACCAATAGAAATTTCACCAAACGAGATATCCATCAACCATTTATTAATGTCTTGTTTTGTTTTTTTAATGGCTGACAGCGCTTTATCTGTATTTTGCGCAAGAATCGTAAATTTACCGGCTGCATTCAAAATAACGGAAACAGGCGGAAGTCCGATTCTTTTGCAAAGTAAATCAGCAGCGAGTTCTGAAAGAAGTGATAAATAAAATGACCTTCCCCGCAAAAGTTTGGAACGGTATTTTCGCGTATCTCCATAATCAGCAAAAATAAAATCCTGAATCCCATAAAAATTTCCGCTGATCATGAGAAATTTTTGATTTTCTCCATTTTTTATCGACACTGCATCAAGGCTCTCCGTTTCTTTGTGATAGAGATAAATAGCTGTTGCAAAAGCAGAGGTCAGCCGGCAATGATCATACAATGATACATCAGGCATAACACTTCCCGACCCTGCCGCAGGTATTGCAGAAGTATAGACCATTGTCAGGCTTTCAAAATGGTCGAACCAGAGTGCTAAATTTTTATCTTTATGACGAAGCATCTTTAAATCATGTGTAAACCCGTCAAAAAGCTTTCTGTATTCTTTTATTGCATCATCATCTGTTTGGATTTTGCTTCTTTTTTCAGGAAAAATACTGACCGGAGACAACGGCTTTAGAGAATACACATAAGAAAAAAGCTCAGGATCGTCCATTCGAGGCTTTTGCAATTGTTCAAACAAGGGCAGCAACCTGGTTTTTTTATAGATTTGAATTGAGATTTTTTCACTTTTGTCAAACTCATCGCTATCCATACCGCTTGTCAGCCAGTCAGCAACAGCGATGATCTGTTGCATAGGAGTTTCCGGGTTATGATGACCAGCCGCAAGCTTTATAAATTTATCACCCTCGCCCCACCCGCCGCTATTGAATTCATATGGTAAATCTTTTTTCAAATATTCAATAAAAGCCGCTGTATAAACAGCATGATATGGAAAATAGTTGCTGTTATCGTTAATGTATTGTTCAGTAACGCCCAGAGCCTCCTTGTCGGCAAACTTTCCAATATCGTGGATAAATGCTGCTATGGCGATCTTTAAGGTTGTATCATCCATGCTGAACTCCATTTTGGTTTTAAAATCTTATCTGATTATAGATGCAGGTTGCCACCAGCTATTCCACCCAACACCTTCCCTTCCGCACAATCTCCCTCATAACAAAAAACTTACAAACTAATTTTCATACAACATTAACCGATCGGCTACGAAAGAGCTTCAGGTGTGATCGAATTCAAATCAGAAAATTGTTTGAGCGCATTAGATATCGTTAAGAAAGAACCGGGCAGGATATTGTCAAAAGGTTAGATAGTGCTCATCAAACCGTCACTATTGTTTTCATCTACGGCAAGTTCTTTCTTTACGATATCTTATGCGTGAGTTTTTCCTGGTTTGAATTTGATTATACCTGAAGCGGCTATGTTTCCATCTAAATTGAGCGATTTTGGGCTTGATCCGCGGTTAGCATCAGCATTTTTGCGTAAATCTAATTGTTATCGCTTATTATCATCGCTTGCTGGCATGTAAGATAGTAAGACCAACTATAGCTTCAGCTTCATAACGTATAATTATATCATTATCTGTTAGCTCACTATCTGTAGCATGGCTCGGTTTTTTGAAGTTAATATAAAGCACGTCAGCTTCAGAATCGTAGGATGACCACAGATATCCCCTTGGAGAATGTTTTACTGTTGGAATTAATGCTAGATAATCTTGAACCGCTATTTGGGCCATACCTGTTTCCTCATCTCCACTTCCCAAAATTTTAAACGGATTGGCTATATTTTCCAATAGTTCTAAAATACACCTATCTTCCTATACCAATATTAAAAATCAATATCTTTTTTTCTTGCACCAGCCGTTCTTGCGGCGTGCATAATTCACCAACTGTTGTTTTGGGATCAAAAATTACTACGTATCCTTCATTGGCGCGCTCGGTTAAAAGATACTTGCCGCAAATCTGATCAATCGCCTTT